>JBFEUD010000023.1:0-15257 GCA_041547625.1 Sulfurimonas sp. | reverse complement strand
GTTGCGAGTCTTGCCATACCTCTTCTAAGGTTTTAAACGGAAGTGTTGATGGGGGAATGTTTCAAGATACAAACGTTACACACTTTAATCTATCTAAAGTTTTAAATGATCTTCAAAGGGATAAGCTTGATCGCAGAGGTGTTTGTTTATCATGTCATGAAACAATTCCAAATGGAAATTTAGCGATCTCTGCAATCTCTCATATAACACAGATGGTTTCGATCGGGATTGATGAAAAACAGCATCAAACGATTCTTAAACGCATACTCAATATGAGTGCTTGGTTTCAGATTATTTTAGTATCATTCGTTGTTTTTATATTAGTCTATATACTCTATACTATACTGATAAGAAAAAAATCTATAAACCCTAGAAATAAAGGTTGGAAGTGATGAAAGCATTACTGTTTTTACTAACATTTTCATTCACTCTTTATGGAGCTGACCTCATTATAAAAGAGAGCTCTTGTGGTGTAGAACAGACTGTTTCTCAAATACAAAAGATTTTAAAAAATAAAGGACTGAATGTATTTGCAGTTATAGATCATAGTGCTAATGCCAACAAGGTCGGTATGAAGCTTGAAAAATCTAAAATGATCATTTTTGGAAACCCGAAGTTAGGTACAAAATTGATGCAAGAAGATATGAAAGCAGGTCTTGACCTTCCACTTAGAATTTTGGTTTATAGAGACAAAGACTCTAAAGTGAAAATGGCTTATAGGGATGGATCTTGGTTGGCTCAAACTCACGATATAAGATCTCAAAAAAGAATAGCAAAAGTGAATAATGCTATGGATAAAATCACTACAAAAGCGGGACAATGCAAAAGAGATTAACAAAAGAAGAAGCACTAGACCTTATTCGAAATGCCGATTTAAAAGAGTTAGGTCGTTTAGCAACTCAAAGGAAAAAAGAACTTCATCCCGAAGGGATTACTTCATTTGTCGTTGACAGAAATATCAACTATACAAACATTTGCTGGGTTGATTGTAAGTTCTGTGCTTTTTATCGTCATGAAAAAGATGAGGATGCGTATGTGCTGACTTTTGACGAGATTGATGCAAAGATTGATGAACTTTTAGAGATTGGCGGGACACAGATCCTTTTTCAAGGGGGTGTGCATCCAAAGCTAAAAATAGAGTGGTATGAAGATCTAGTTGAGCATATTCATACAAAATATCCGCAGATTACTATCCATGGTTTCTCTTCTATCGAAATTGACTTTATTGCCAAAGTTTCACGTATCTCTGTTGAAGAAGTTCTCACTCGTCTGAAGGCAAAAGGGTTGGCTTCCATTCCTGGTGCCGGAGCTGAGATCCTTTCAGACAAAGTAAGAGATATTATTGCACCAAAGAAAATTGATGCAGAAGTATGGGTAGATATCCATAGAAAAGCACACAAATTAGGGATCAAGTCAACAGCAACTATGATGTATGGTACTGTTGAAACAGACGAGGATATTATCGATCACCTTGATATGGTTAGAAACTTACAAGACGAAACCGGAGGATTCCGTGCGTTCATCATGTGGAGCTTCCAAGGGAAAAACACGGAGTTACTGCGTTTAATTCCTGATATGCCAAAACCTTCTTCAAATCGTTATTTAAGGCTTTTAGCGGTTGCAAGACTTTACCTTGACAATGTACCAAATATCCAAAGTTCATGGGTGACACAAGGTCCATATATCGGTCAGATGGCTCTACATTTCGGGGCGAACGATTTAGGTTCAACTATGATGGAAGAGAATGTTGTGAGCTCAGCAGGTGCTAGTTTTAGAATGGCGAAAGATGAAATGGTTCATCTCATTCGTGATGTTGGTGAAACACCTGCAATTAGAAATACGGCGTATGATATTTTAGAGACTTTTTAATGAAGTTTTTTCTAGCACTTTTTTTATTAGGACAGATTTTAATGGCAGCAAAAATTGACAGCATAGAGATAAACGGAGTAAATGTACCGGTTATTTTTGAAGAAGATAAAAGACTCCCTATAGTAACTACACAATTGGTTTTTCAAAACTCAGGAAGCATCCGTGATACAAAAATAGCAGGTCTTGCAAAATTTTCATCAAGAATGCTCAATGAGGGAACAAAAACTTTAGGAGCAAACGGTTTTGCAGAGGAGTTGGAATCTCGTGCTATACATATCTCTGCAAATTGTGGAAAAGAGACTTTCGTAATTGAAGTAAGTTCACTTAAAGAGGAATATACAAAATCTCTGAAATATCTCAAAGAGCTTTTAAAAGATCCAAACTATAGTGATGATGCTTTACAAAAAGTGAAAACTACTATGATCGGTGGACTCTCACGTAAAGCAAATGATTTTGATTATATCGCCGCAGTTGAGTTAAACAAATTACTTTTTGAAGGGACTGTGCTTGCACAGCCAAGCAGTGGTGAAATAGAGACAATTAAAAAGATTACCCTGAAAGATGTAAAAAAGTTTGTAGAAAAGCATATATGCCTTTCTCGTGCTATCGTTGTAGTTGGCGGGGATGTTTCACTTGAAGATGTGAAAAAACAGATGAGTAAAGTTTTAAAAGCTCTGCCAAAAGGGAAAGCTGAACAACTGTCACACTTTGATACAAGTGCAAAATCTAAAGAGCAAGAACTTGATAAAGAAACTCAGCAGGCGTATATCTATTTTGGTTCACCGTATAATATGGATGTGAGTGATGAGGATTATTATAAAGCCAGAGTAGCGACATTTATTCTTGGAACTGGTGGATTTGGAAGCCGCTTAATGGAAGAAATTCGTGTAAAACGTGGTCTTGCCTACAGTGCGTATGCAAGAGTTGAAGTTACTAAATCTCGATCATATCTTACAGGATATCTACAAACTAAATTGGAATCAAGTGACGAAGCTAAAAAAGTTGTTCAAGAAGTATTTAAAGATTTTGTTACAAAAGGTGTAACAGAGGATGAACTTGAACAAACTAAAAAATTCTTACTTGGAAGTGAGCCTTTGAGAGTTGAGACTATGAGTCAAAGATTGAATCGTACTTTTATGGAATACTATAAAGGTTTTTCATTGAATCATTCCAAAGAGGAACTAGAAAAAATTTCTGCTTTAAAACTTGATGATCTCAATGAGTTTATCAAAAAACACGCAGAGATACTGCAACTTAGTTTTGCAATAGTAACGAAAAAATAAGTACTGTATGACGCAAACACTTATAGGGCAGATTGATCGCATCCTTTTTGAGGATGACGGTTTTATAATTGCAGTACTTAAAAGTGGTGAAAAAATTAGCGGCACCTACTATGAAAGCAGTATTGAAAGCATCAAAGACTCAGCCGTTACTCTACAAGGATATTGGGAAGAGCACAAAAAATACGGGCGCACTTTTAAATTTGAATCTCTTAAAGTCAATCAAAACGAACTCTTTTTCTTTTTAAATAAAATTATCAAAGGTTTTACAAAAAAACTCTCAGCTGATCTTATTGAGCATTTTGGTCGTGAAGAATTAGTCAATATATTAGATAATGATATAGAAAGACTGCTGGAGTTTAAAGGAATCAAAGAGAAACGTCTTAAAAAGATCCAAAGTTCTTGGAAACAGTTTCGCTCCATGAGAGAATTAGGAGAGTTTTTAAGTCCTTTTGATGTCTCTCCCGTACTACTTACTACCATAGCCAATGCTATGAAAGATGTACAGGAACCGTGTGCTAAGATCAAAGAAAATCCTTATGTACTTACTAATATTTCAGGAATAGGTTTTAAACGTGCTGATGAATTGGCACTTAAAATGGGTGTTGTTCCCGAAGATGAAAACCGTCTGAGTTCTGCAATGGATTATGTACTTTTAGAGTACTGCGAAGCAAACGGAAATAGCTGTATTGCTAAAGGGATTTTATTTTCGGCACTCGATGAACTGCTAGGCTTTTATAACAAAGAGAATCTCTACGAAGCTATTTTAGTAGAGCGTGTAGCAGAGCAAAGTATAGTGTTGATGAAACATGACCGAGTCTCTCCCGCAAGACTGTATGATGCCGAAAAATCTTTGTATGATACATTTGTCAAACGCTCTAAGCTTGATAACGGCGGTTTTGTAAAAGATTTGGACTCTTTTTTATCCGATCAAGAACTAAAACTCGGAGAGCAGCAAAGATGTGCGGTAGAAGCGATCAATAACGGTGCAAGTATTTTGTTTCTTGTCGGATATGCTGGAACGGGTAAATCAACCACTTCAAAAACAATTCTCAATCTTTTAAATACCCGTTACGATAAAAAAGAGATTATCACCTGTGCGTTAAGCGGAATTGCCTCACAGCGTATTAGTGATACTACGGGATATGAAAGTGCGACAATTCAATCACTTTTAGTCAAGCACGAAGAGAGTGATAAGTTTCCGTATTCCGTTGTATTAATCGACGAAGCGAGTATGATCAATTCTTCACTTTTTGCAAGATTGATGGGTAAAATCTCTAACTCTGCAATTGTAATTATTGTAGGGGATGATGCACAGCTTCCACCGATTGGAGCAGGGAATGTCCTTAGTGATGTTTTAGAGCTTCAGCTTGCACCAATCGTAAAACTGACCCAAATTTACCGTCAAAGTGAAGATCAGGCGATCACGTTGATCGCAAACGATATTCGTCAAGCTCAAGTACCTGAGTATAGAGCGAAGTATGAAGACTTTGAATTTATAGATGTGAATATTGCAAACTACTATGCACTTAAAAATCAGCTTTCTCAAGATGAATTAAAAGATTTAAGAGAACAAAATGCACAAAATATTATCTCGGAGATTCTTCATAAAGTGATTGAATCAATTGAAAAAGCGAGATATAGACTTAACAATAAACAGATCAAAGAGTATCTCAATTACTTTCAGGTGATTACTCCGATGAAGGGTGGAACTCTCGGGACAACGAATCTCAATAAAATTCTGCAAGAGTATTTTAATCCAAATCCGAAGAAGTGTTTTAAAAAAGGAAGTGTAGAATTTCGTTTGATGGATAAGGTGGTACACACTAAGAATGAGAATATGACCTCATGGAGTTCCGAAGGATTTAAAATGGGAGAAGAGTCTGCTCAAAGACGTATATTTAACGGGATGAGCGGACTACTTTTTAAGATCGAAGAGGAAGATGAACAATTGTTCGTATATTATCCAAATGAGGATATTGTAGTGCAGTATGAATATGATGAAGCGAAAAACTACCTGATGCTTTCATATGCTCTTACAATTCATAAAGTGCAAGGCATGGAATACGATATAGTAGTAATTCCCATGAGTTTTTCTCATTACATTATGCACAATACAAAGCTTATTTATACGGCAATTACAAGGGCAAAACACAGGTGTATAGTGATAGGTGAGAATGGAGCGTTTGAAAATGCTTGTAGAAGAGTTGAAAGTACAAAAAGAGATACGGTACTGCTTGAACTTATGTAAAAAAGGATAGAAATAGTATAATGATACAGAGGTATCCAGAGATGAAAACTGAGAAAAGAGAAAAACTTCCGTGGGAAGATCCAAAGTCTAGTGAAGAAGAACCTAAAGCAAAAGAGTTGATTGAGGCTTTGCAAAAAAGTCCAACTTATAAAATTGCTTTTGAAGACAGCGAGTTTTTACACTCGCATGATACAAGGGGGCTTCGACTTGAACTCGACTATTTAAAAGCTGAATCACAAATAGAACGTTTGGGAATTGAACATACTATTGTTGTTTTTGGTAGTGCAAGAATTGTAGAACAGAAAACTGCATTTGCAAAATTTAGAGAAATAGAGCAAAAGTTAGAAGAGTCTCCCGAAGATAGAGATTTATTGCGTGAACTTTATGTGGCAGAGCGTATGGTAGGTAAAAGTATTTATTACGAGGATGCGAGACGTTTCGGACGACTGGTAGGTGGAAGTGGTAAAAATCCTGGAGATTGTCGTATAACGATTATGACAGGAGGTGGTCCTGGAATTATGGAAGCAGCTAACAGAGGTTCATACGATGTGGGGGCAAAATCAATAGGTCTGAACATTTTACTACCGCATGAACAGTTTCCAAATCCTTACATAACTCCTGAACTTTGTTTTAAATTTCATTACTTTGCAGTCAGAAAAATGCACTTTTTAAAAAGAGCAAGGGCTCTTGTAATATATCCTGGTGGATTTGGAACATTTGATGAACTTTTTGAAACACTGACATTGATTCAAACAGAAAAAACAGACCCGTTACCTGTGGTTTTAGTTGGAAAAAGCTTTTGGGATAGAGCGATAAATTTTGCCTTTTTACAAGAAGAAGGGGTTATCTCTGCAGAGGATATGGATAGCTTTACTTTTGTAGATAATGCAAATGAAGCATGGGAGTATATTTTAAATTGGTACAAAGAAAAAGGGACACCTCTAATTTAAAAATAAAATAGTAAAATTTCAAAAAATCTGTATGGAGATAGAGATGGTAAAAGTTGCCGCAATTCAGATGCAAATGAGTGAAGATAAAAGTGCAAATATTGCAAAGGCAAAGGAGTTTGTCAAAGAAGCAGCCAATAATGGTGCTAATATTATTCTTTTACCTGAATTGTTTGAAGGGTATTACTTTTGTCAAGATATGGATGAGAAATATTTCTCATGGGCACAGCCACTGAAAGACAATCCTGTAATTGCTGAATTTATCCCATTAGCAAAAGAACATCATGTAGTGATCTTAGTAAGCTATTTTGAAAAAGCTGATGAGCAGTACTTTAATTCACTTGTTGCTATCAATACAGACGGAACGGTGATGGATAATTATCGTAAAACACACATTCCAGATGGTCCTGGATATGAAGAGAAGTTTTATTTTACTCCCGGAGATACTGGCTTTAAAGTCTATAAAACAGAGTTTGGAAAGATCGGTATAGGAATTTGCTGGGATCAGTGGTTTTGTGAAACGGCGCGTGCTTTAACTTTAATGGGAGCAGATATCATCTTCTATCCGACGGCGATTGGAAGTGAGCCAGAAATTCATCTAGACTCAAAAGAACACTGGCAAAGAGTTCAGATGGGGCATGCTGCAACAAATACTATCCCTGTAGTGGCAGCAAATAGAATAGGGACAGAAAAAGGTGAGAGTTGTGAGCTTACTTTTTACGGTTCATCATTTATTACTGACTATACGGGTGAGAAAATTGCTGAAGCAAGCCGTGATCAAGAGGAAATTATCTACGGTGAATTTGACTTTGCTGAAAATGCAAAACAAAGAGAATACTGGGGATTGATCCGTGATCGCAGACCTTCTACGTATTCAAAACTTTGTGAAGAATAATCTCTTCTAAATCTTCTAGTTTTGCACTCGTGATATTTTCAAATTGAGTGCGGTTAAATGTTTGCTGTCTTTTTGCAAGCTGAGCAGTGTGTGTAGCAATGAGCTGCACCATCTCCTCTTTAGTTATTTTTCCATCAAGATATTCTAAAACTTCAACTATACCGATAGCACCCATAGAGTTAGGTTCGCGGGTATATTTTTGCTCCAAGTAAGCTACTTCGTCAATCAGTCCAATATCAGTCATTTTTTGTGTACGAATATTAATCCGATTACGTAGAGTTTCTCGATCTACATCGATATTGAAAACCTCTAAATGTTTAATGATAGGCTGTGGCGGATTTTGTTTGAACCACTCTGATGGTGAAAGTTTTGAAGCTTCATAGATTAGGAGTGCTTTTTCTATGCGGTAACGGTCATTTTTATCTATATTTCTCATATATTCAGGATCAAGATCAGATAACAAGCTATAACAAGTTGGTAGATCCTGTAATTTCTTTTCAACTTCTTTTTTCACTTTTTCAGTAATTTCTGGGAGAGTTGAAAGACCGTCAAGTAATGATTTTAAATAAAATGATGTACCACCGACAATTACTAGATTTTTAGAATTTTTTTGACACTCTTGTATAACATTTTTATATATCTGGATTAAAACCTCTACACTAAAATATTGATCAGGAAAAAGCTCATCAATTCCAAAATGTTTTACTAGGGAGAGCTCTTCTTTTGAGGGTTTTGCCGAGACGATATCAACCTCTTTATAGATACTAAGAGAGTCTATTGAAAGAATATATGCATCAATTTTTTGTGCAATTTTGATGGCTAAATCACTCTTTCCTGATGCTGTTGGTCCAATTATAGCTAGTTCAATCATTGTGAAATTATATCATTTTAATACTAGATTGGTTAAAATATCTAAGACTATAACAAAAGGGGTGGACGTTTGCAAGATTTAAAACAAAAATTAAAAGACTTTAACGAACTTGTAATGTTTGAACACTCTATTTTTTCACTGCCGTTTATATTTATTGCTATGGTTGTAGCAGCAGATGGATGGTTTGGATTTGGATTATTATTTTTAGGTGCATTAGCGGCTGTAACTGCCAGAAATTTTGCAATGGGCGTGAACCGTTATGCCGATCGCGATATCGATGCACAGAACCCTAGGACTGCGAATCGACCGAATGTTGACGGAAGACTCGATGCTACTTCGATTTTGATTTTTATCGGGGTGAATGCTTTAGCATTTATCGTCGTAGCGTATTTGATCAATCCTTTGGCGTTTAAACTTTCTATACCTATTTTGCTTGTACTTGGTTCATACTCTTATTTTAAACGCTTTTCATCTTTAGCACACATTGTTTTAGGGCTTTCCTTAGGTCTTGCACCAATTGCCGGTGTAATAGCAGTAAGTGCAGAGATCCCTATTTGGTCTGTTTTATTAGCACTTGGTGTGATTTTCTGGGTTGCAGGTTTTGATTTGCTTTATTCTCTGCAAGATATGGATTATGATGTTGAAAAAGGGTTGCATTCAATCCCTTCAAAATATGGAGCAGAATCAACGCTTTTCATCTCTGCTGTTTTTCATGGATTGGCAGTACTGTTCTGGTTGTTGTTCGTATGGGCTGCAGGTCTTGGCTTTTTTGCGTTAGTGGCAGCGGTAGGAAGCGGTTTTGTTCTTGCGTATGAGCAAAAACTTGTCCGTAAAGATTTTACACAGATAGATCGTGCTTTTTTTACAGTAAACGGTTATCTGGGAATTGCATTTTTTATTTTTATAGTACTTGACAGGATGTTTGCATGAATGAACCTCGTTTAGTCCCGGCACCTATTAGTATAACTTTTAGTGAAGCAGACCTTGATAAAGAAGCGTATGAGCGTGAATATCAGAGTTTAAGTGAGAGTGATGACGATCCAATTTCACAGTGGCTCAAGCTTGCTAAAGCAAGAGGGGAAACGAGTGAGAGTGATCCTGTACTACTTAACTTAATGGTAGAACTGCATAGAAAAATAGATGCTCTTGAAGCCTTTTTGAAAAATGAAACGCCCAAAAGAGTTTCACTTACAAATGAAGCAGAGATTGAAGCTATTGGTTTTGAGCATTTTAAATTGGAAGAACCGTCATTAGAAAGAGGTAAAGTTTATTACGGAAGACTTGAGATGCCTGTGCATCCAAAAAGAGATGTCGGGGTATTTTTTGAAGCAGAGAATGAGAGATTGGCAAAATTTATCCGTATCCACGATCGAGATGAGAAAGAGTGGGCATCGTATATGACTGCTCGCGAACGTGTATTAATTAGAGAGTTAAAAGAGAGAAAAAATTGAATTTAGATCAGAGAAACTTCCAGCTAGAGTATGTTGTTATTATTATGGCACTTATTATTTTATATCTTTTGTATTACGTCTACACAAAAGACACAACATATTCAAAAAATATACGCTCGGTTGCTTCTGTTGTAGAAGATTTGAATCGTGAATTATTTTATCTGAAAAAACAACTCTCAGAAACAGAAAATGCTTTTAAAAGCAATGCCAATAGAATGAATGATGATGAGATATACCAAGAGATTGAGCGTAATGTATACGATATGGTACAACCGATTTCAGTCGCACTCAAACAGCTGCAGTCAAATATTGAACTTATCGAAGGGCAGATTGAACACAGAATTGCACAATTAGAAAGCGGTGTTAAACAGATCTCTATACCAACATCTATTCATGCAAACGATGATGAAAAAATTATCTCTCTTTTCAAACAGGGTGTTTCAATCGAGACAATTGCAAAAGAGCTGCATCTCTCTAAGCCTGAAGTTGAATTTGTTCTCAAAATTAATAAAATCAAGTAGAGAAAATGGCCGATAGAAAGCTTTTTACTTTAGTTGTTATATTAATCGCAATAAGTATAGTGGTATCGTACTCTTTAACTGAGTATACCGTTTTACTTTTTGATACGGGAGCGTTCCATTTTGCGATCCGCCAAACAGCTTTTGGATTGGTTGGAATAACATTGATCTATATCCTTTCCCTTGGAGACCCGGACAAACATTTAAAACCTCTTGGTTTTACACTCTTTTTGGGTTCTCTTATGTTAATGATTGCTATGCCGTTTTTACCAGAAAGCATTGTTTCGGAAGTTGGTGGTGCAAAGAGATGGATGAAAATAGCAGGTTTTTCTTTGGCTCCTGTAGAGTTTTTTAAAGTGGGGTTTGTCTACTTTTTGGCTTGGAGTTTTTCCAGAAAACTGGGACATCATAACGATATGGGGATAAGAAGTGAATTCCGCCGTTTTTTACCTTATGCAGTAGTGTTTGTTGCGGCTATGTTTATCATCGCTTTTTTACAAAAAGACCTTGGGCAGGTTGTTGTTCTTGGCGGTACCCTTCTTTTTATGCTTATATTTGCTGGAAGCAGTTTTAGATTTTTCTTGACGATTTTAGGGGGGATCTTTTTAGCAGTCGTATTATTTATTTTAACTGCCGAGCATCGTATTGCGCGTATTAAATCATGGTGGGCTTTAGCCCAAAACTCTGTTTTGGAGCTTATGCCGGAATTTGTTGCGGAAAAACTACGTGTCCCCGTAGAAGTGGAGCCATATCAGATTGGACACTCTTTAAATGCTATCCATAATGGTGGATTATTTGGAGTAGGTCTTGGAAACGGTACTTTTAAACTTGGTTTCTTATCAGAAGTACATACCGATTTTGTTTTAGCAGGAATTGCAGAGGAATTTGGTTTTATAGGTATCTTATTTGTAGTTTTCATCTTTATGTGGATGTTACAGAGAATTTTTAAAGTAGCAAACCGTACGAAAGACGGCTCTGTATATCTTTTTAGTATAGGAATAGGTTTAGTACTCTCGTTTGAATTTTTGGTAAATGCTTACGGGATTAGTGGTATTACACCTATCAAAGGTATCTCCGTACCATTTTTATCTTACGGTGGTTCTGCAATGTTGGGAGCTTGTTTGGCTATAGGTATGGTACTGATGGGTTCAAAAAAAGCAGATATGAGTTAGGAAAAACAGATGAAACTTTGTATAACAGGCGGTGGAACAGGCGGTCATTTAATGGTTGCAGAAGCATTGGTTGAAGCGGCAGTAAATGATGGACATGAATCTATTTTTATCGGCTCTACTAAAGGTCAGGATCAAAAGTACTTTGGAGAGCATAGCGAGTTTTCCCATGTTTATTTTCTAGAAACTACGGGTGTTGTCAATCAAAAAGGTTTCGGAAAAATTAAAGCACTCTATAAAGTTTTTCAAGCTTTCTTGAGAGCAAGAAAAATTCTTAAAAAACATCATATTCAAGCAACTTACAGTGTTGGAGGATTTTCTGCAGCTGCTGCATCTTTCGCAACGCTTTCACTGTTGCGTCCATTGTTTATCCATGAGCAAAATGCCAAGACAGGGCGTTTAAATGCACTGCTGAAACCTTTTGCAAAAAGCTTTATATCCGCATATGACAGTAACTCTATTATTCAAGGTTATCCGGTTAAGGAAATATTTACTAAAACGGCAAGGGTAAGAACAGAGTTAAAGAGTATAATCTTTTTAGGCGGTAGTCACGGAGCAAAAGCTATTAATGACTTAGCTCTTAGCGTTGCATGGAAATTGAAAAAACAGGGTGTGAAAATTATTCATCAAACGGGTGAAGCAGATCTGCAAAGGGTGCAAGAGGAGTATGAAAAACTCGGTATAGATGACGTTGAACTTTACGGGTTTACGAAAGAGCTACCTATTTTGATTGAAAAAGCCGACCTTGCAGTTAGTCGAGCAGGAGCATCAACACTATGGGAATTAAATACAAACGGGTGTCCCGCTTTTTATATCCCCTATCCATACGCAGCAGGCGATCATCAATATTTTAATGCCAAGTTTATCGTTGAAAATGAACTAGGCTGGTGTGAAAGAGAAACAGATGAATTAAAATCAAAACTTTTACATGCGATCAAAAATCCCGATCTTGAAACAAAAAGCCGAAAACTTTTAACATACAACCAAAAGGATGTCGCGATGCAAATGATTAAAGAGCTGGAGGATACTTTACATGCTTAAAGATCTTGCACAGTTTTTAGTCGATCAAATTTTTGAGTTTGGTTATCCTGGTATATTTATTCTGATGGCTATAGAGTCTAGTTTTATCCCTTTTCCTAGTGAAATTGTACTTGTTCCGGCAGGTTATCTCGCTTCACAGGAGAAGATGAGCATTGCTTTGATCGCAATAAATGCAATCGGAGGTTCAATGGTTGGTGCCTTAATTAACTACTATCTGGCTTTTTTTGTAGGAAGAAAGTTTTTACAAAGATTTGGAAAGTATTTTTTTATTTCCGAAACTACACTTCAGAAAATGGATAGTTTTTTTGAAAAGCACGGTTCTATTTCAACCTTCACAGGAAGACTTGTACCTGCTGTGAGACAGCTTATCTCAATACCTGCAGGATTAGCACATATGAATCTTGCAAAGTTCTCCATATATACAGCTTTAGGAGCAGGATTATGGTCTATGGTCTTAATATTACTAGGGTATTTTATAGGGGAAAATCAAGAACTAATTAATCAATACTTGAAACAAATAACATTTACGATTGTTATTTTAGTTATAATGTTTTCTATAATATACTACAAAATTAAAATCAAAAAGGCTTAGTAGATGGAATATATGTTTTCACAAGGTTTTTTAGGAACTAGAGCACCTCTTTTTATGGATGTTGTGACAATCATTGTCGCTGTTTTACCATTATTGATCTATGCAGCGATTTTGTTTGCAAAAAAGGGTATGTATAAACTGCATGCTTTTGCACAAAATATTATTTATGTTGTTTCTGTTTTCGTAGTAGTGTACTTTGAATACGGTGTAAGAGTAGGCGGCGGTTTTGATACTTTTGCTTCTGATGCAGAAGTAAGTTATACCTATGCACTTTTTGTTTTGGTTTTCCATATAGCAATTGCAGTGGCAACATTTATATATTGGACATTAACAATCATCAAAGCAAATGGATGGTTCAAAAACAATGAGATCCCTGGTGAAATGACAAACACACACAAACTTATGGCTATTAAAAGTTTTGTAGGAATCATATTTACATCTATGACCGGTATTTGGGTTTATATATCACTATTTATATAAGAAGGAGAAAAAATGATAGAAGTTGGCGTTAAAGCCCCAGAATTTTGTTTGCCAAACCAAGATGACGTGGAAATTTGTTCACGTGATTTGAAAGGGAAGTGGATAGTATTATATTTTTATCCTAAAGATTCAACACCTGGATGTACTACTGAAGCGTGTGAATTTACTGAAGCCATGCCTCAGTTTGGTGAGATGGATGCAATCATTTTAGGTGTAAGTGCAGATAGTACAAAAAGACACCGTAACTTTATTGAAAAACAGAATCTTTCTATTACACTACTAAGTGATGAATCTACAGAGATGATGCAAGAATACGGTGTATGGCAGTTAAAGAAAAATTACGGACGTGAGTATATGGGAATTGTACGTTCAACGTTCATTATCGATCCAAAAGGAGTAGTTGTTGCTGCCTGGGATAAAGTTCGTGTGAAAGGTCATGTTGAGGCTGTAAAAGAGAAGCTTGCTGAATTACAAGCCTAATGTCTTTCAAGTACTTAGATGAAATTAAAGAATAAAACTGCTTTCATAACTGGTGCGAGTGCAGGCATAGGGAAAAAATGTGCCATAGAACTTGCCAAAAAAGGTATAAATCTTATTTTACTCTCAAGAAGATACGAAAAGCTTGAAAAGTTAAAAAATCGTCTTGAAAAATATGATGTGAAAGTAACTATTTATAAAGCTGATGTAACTAATTTTAAAAAGCTTCAAAAGATAGCCCAAGAGATTGAAAAAAAAGGTTTAGTCCCAAATATTCTGATTAACAATGCAGGGCTTTCACAGGGCTTAGATCCTATCGATCAAGCTGATGTTGAAGACTGGAATAGGATGATCGATACAAATATTAAAGGATTATTATATATCAGCAGACTTGTCATTCCTATGATGAAAAACTTCAAAGATGCACACATCATCAACCTGGGAAGTATAGCAGGACGTGAAGTGTATGCAGGAGGTAATGTATATAATGCAACAAAATTTGCAGTACACGCATTGAACAAGGCTATGAATATAGATCTTTTTGGCACAAATGTGAAAGTGACAAATATTGCACCGGGTGCAGTAGAAACAGAATTTTCTGTTATTAGATTTCACGGAAATAAAGAGAAAGCAGATAGTGTTTATGAAGGCTTTAAACCTCTAAAAGCCAAAGATGTTGTAAACTCTGTTTTATTTGCGTTAAAACAGCCTCGTCATGTGAATATCCAAGAGATTTTTTTAACACCGACTGCTCAGAGAACAACTTACCTGACTTACAAAAGTTAATACATTATGTAGATACTTCTATGAGCTTTAATCTCATAGAAGTTGAAGAGTGAACCAAGAAGTATGGCTCTAGAATTTGTATCTTAAGTAGAAGCGGATATCTTGCGCTTTATCTACAGTTGTAGCTGCTTGAGCACCTGTAAGTTCAGAAATCTTATATGGTGTACCTGTCGTATCTCCAAAGAATCCATTACTTCCTGAATAATCGTAATCAATGTACGTATAGCGGATTTGCATAGATAAAATTTCATCTACCAGATATTCCGTAAAATATGCTTCATAAGCATTACCGCGAGCAGCAACTTTTGAACCTATATTTGTATCTTCGGCATATGTGATGCTTCTCCAGTATTTTGTTCCATGGTTGAATTCAAGTCCCCATCTACCATCATCTGTGATTAATGAAGGCACTTGTAAACCAACCCAGTATGAGTAACCTGTTTTACTTACACCGTTTGCAGAGCCTAACATACTTTTGTCTTTATTTGGATCAGTTTTACTCATAGCACCACTAACAAAGAAAGTAGTCTCATCTAAATAGTCACTTAGTCCGTTACCGATACCGTTTACCATGAAGCTAGCAGTACCACTGTACATACCACCTACAGTTTTCATCCCCGTCATAACATT
>JBFEUD010000022.1:0-16178 GCA_041547625.1 Sulfurimonas sp. | reverse complement strand
TCATCCCTTCAACAGAACTCCAAAATAAATCTGATCGTTATTATGTCCAACAGTTTTTAGACCTTCCAAAAAATGAACTGGGATTTTCTCAATTTGATTTAAATATAGAAAAAGGTGTTGTTGAAAAACCATTTAATCCTACTCTGCGTATAGGAAAAGGGGTTTATATTAACGACAAACTCCAAGGAATTATCGTTATCAACTATTTTATGAGTGAATGGCTTCAACAGCTCTCAGCCATCTTCCCTTATAATATTTTCCTGATCAATCAAGAAAACTATTTTATGTATCACTTCAATAAAGAGTGGGAGTGGTCCAAATATCAAGAACCACAAAAAAATGCTTATGATTATCCTGCTATTTTAGAACTTCCGAATTGGCAAACGTCCGATCAACCTTATTTTATTCTCAGTGACACACTCATTGGAGAAAAGACGTATTTCTTTTCAGAAGATATTTTAATTGCTTACAATACACTCTCTTCACTACCATCCCAAGTAGCGACAAATGTATTACAGTATGTAGTCATTTTAATCATCTCATTTTTAGTTGGTTTTTTCCCTTTTGTATTTTTGATCTATTCATATATGAAAATAACAAAGCAAAATGCCAAAGCTCAAAGTACAATTTTAAACCATCTTTTTGACGCACTCATTGTGATCAATAAAAAAGCAATAATTCAACATGTCAATAAAAATACAGAACAACTTTTTGGATACAGTTATGATGAACTTATCGGCAACAATGTAAACATGCTTGTTCCTGAACCATACCACAGTGAACATGATCAGTATATTGCGAACTATAACAAAGAAGATAGGACTATCATCGGTAAAAATCGTGAAGTAGAAGCGTTGACAAAAGAAGGGACAAGGATTCCTATCTCATTGGCAGTAACAAAGACAACCATAAATAATGAAGTCTTTTTTATTGGGATATTGAGAGATCTAAGAGAGTTCAAAGAGTTAGAAAATATTAATAAAAAGCAAAATGAGCTGATACAACAACAATCTAAACTAGCGGCAATGGGGGAGATGATAGGCGCTATTGCCCACCAATGGAGACAACCGCTGAATGAACTAAGCATTAGAATCCAAAAACTTAAATACAGCTATGCAAATGATGAAGTAGATGAAACGTTTATAAAACATTTTATAGACAAGAACCGCGATACGATAAACTTTATGAGTCAGACTATAGATGATTTTCGTAACTTCTTTAGAATAGATAAACACAAGATTGTTTTTGATGTAAAAACTGCCTTGGAAGAAACAATCAACCTGCAAAATGCACAGCTTTACCACCGGAACATCCACGTAAACCTAAGCGGTGAAAGTTTTAAATTTGAAGGGTATAAAAGTGAATTTCAACAAGTACTTTTAAATATCTTTTCCAATGCAAAAGACAGTTTCAAAAGTAATGAAATCGAAGAACCAATCATAGAGATAAATATAAAAGACAATGTTATATATATTCAAGACAATGCAGGAGGAATCCCCCAAGAGATATTACCGCGTGTATTTGAGCCTTACTTCACGACAAAAGAACAAGGTGAAGGGACAGGTATGGGCTTGTATCTGTCGAAAATGATTATTGAAGAGAACATGCAAGGCAGGCTTACACTGGAGAATAAAGACGATGGTGTATTGGTAACTATTGTGCTAGAGCATAATCCAGAGGGATAAGGTAAAAGCTATGACAAATCTTCACTATTTAAAAAAGTTGGCTTCATCTGTATCAGTCTTATATGTAGAAGACAACGAAGAGATTCGTAATGCTTTTGCAGACTACATTAAAATGTTTTTTACCCAAGTTACTGTGTGTACAAACGGTTATGAAGGGTTAAAAGCCTACGAAGAGCATCCCTACGATATTGTTATTACCGATATCAATATGCCCAGACTTGACGGTTTAAGCATGTCAAAAGAGATCAAAAAAATTCGTCAAGACCAACATATAATTATCGTCTCAGCATATAAAAACCTAGATAACTACATAGAAGCGATTAAAATCGGTGTTGACGGCTATATACTAAAACCTATTGAATATGATCAGGTAAACTCCATCCTTTTTAAACTCGCTTTACAAATCAGTTATGCTCGAGAGAATGAAGAGTATAAAAAACATTTAGAAGAGCTGGTAGAGAAGAAAACACAACAGCTAAAACACCATTACATTACTGATCAGCTTACCGGTCTTTTCAATAAAGCACATCTCACCGACACTATTGAACAAGAAAGCGGCATCAGTACCTTATTGTTACTCAATATAGACAACTTTAGTATTATCAACCATAATTTAGGATTTGCTGTCGGAGATCTCTTCTTACAAGAGGTTGCAAAACTTTTATATGCTTTTGAGCAAAGTGGATTTGCATTGTTTAGACTTTATGGGGATGAATTTGTCTTTTTCAAGACAGGAAAGCACATTGAAGAAGCCCAAGAGCTGGCAAACTCTATAAAGCAATACTTTAATACACACAGCGTCAAATATGACGGTTTTAAGCTCAATATCACCTTTTCTTACGCAATTGATGCTTCAGACAGCAGAGAGCTGATGAAAAGTACCTCTTTAGCTCTTCAAGAAGTACGACAAAACGGGAAGAACCTTATAGGGGTTTATTCACCAGATTCAGAATTTGAAAAGCAACAACGCAACAACCTTAAATGGATCGAACAGATGAAAATATGTATGAAAGAGGATGCTTTGGTAACCCTCTTTCAACCCATTAAAAACCTACATACAAATGAAATTCGCAAATATGAAGTGCTTTCAAGGTTTCGCTCTAAAGATGGGACAATCATCCCTCCTCTAGAGTTTCTAAATGCTCTAACCCTAGGGGGGATGATCACGGAATTTACAAAAAAAGTGATCCACAAAGCCTTTGAAAAACTAAGCGGTACCGAATATATCATCTCCTTGAACATAACTACTGAAGATTTAAAAGAGAACTACCTTGTTTCATATTTAGAACAAAAACGTAAAGAATTCAATCTTCACAGTTCTCAAATCATCTTGGAAGTGTTGGAGTCAATCAGTACAATCAACGAAGCAGATCTACTTGAACAATTTTCTGAACTAAAGCGTTTAGGGTATAAAATTGCCATTGATGATTTTGGAACCGAACACTCAAATTTTAGTAGACTGCTGACATTTAAAGCAGACTTTATTAAAATTGACGGTAGTTTTATAAAGGACATTGTGACAGATACAAATGCAAAAGAGATCGCTAAAGCTATTACCAGTTTTGCACATAACGTTGGCAGCAAAGTTATCGCCGAATATGTTTGGAACGAAGAGGTGTATGAAGAGGTACAAAAACTTGGCATAGATTTTGTTCAAGGGTATTACATTAGAGAACCGCAGGAAAACTTTTAAGAAAGGGTCAAAAGATGAAAGGTATTGATCAAATTGTAAGTATTTTGTATGTAGAAGATGAAAAAAATGTACAGGATGAACTCGCTGAAGTTATTGAAAACTTTTGTGAAACACTTTATAGAGCAGATGATGGTTATCAAGGTCTTGACCTTTATAAAAAACACATGCCTGACATTGTAATAACCGATATTCGAATGCCTGTAATGGACGGTATTGAGATGTGTAAGAAAATACGTAATATCAATCCTGATGCGCATATTGTCTTTACGACAGCTTTCAGTGATATAGACTATTTTCAGCAAGCGATTGAACTGCAAGTGGACGGATATATATTAAAACCTATTAATCTTGATTCCTTAGAGAACAAGATTCTTAGTCTGATAAAATCAATCAAACTGCAAAGGGAGCTTTTTGAAAAAGAACAGATGCTGGTCCATACATCTAAACTTGCCGCTATGGGAGAGATGATTGGCAATATTGCCCATCAGTGGAAACAACCACTTACTATCATCTCGATGGGAGCCAACAATCTTAAAGCGAAGTATACTCTCGATGAAAAATTAGAACCTCAAGACGCTTTAGATTTTGCGGATCACACTTTAAAACAAGTTGAATTTCTCGCAAAAACGATAGACGACTTTCGAGGCTTTTTTAATCCAAACCAAACAACAGAAGTCTATAATCTCAAAAGTTTTATTGACAAATGTATCGATCTTGTTGATGCTTCATTTGATTCCAATACGATTAAAACCATTAAAGATCTTGATGATAAAATAGATTCTTATGGTGATCCAAACCAATTACTTCAAGCAGTCATAAATATTCTAAACAATGCAAAAGATGCTTTAAAACATGCCTCAGGCCTGCGAGAAAAACTAGTGTTTATCGTAAGTGCAAAAGAGGATGAAGATCAAAACATAGTTATCTCAATCAAAGACAATGCTGGTGGGATTCCGGAGAATATTTTACCGAGAATTTTTGAACCTTATTTCACAACAAAAGAGGAGCAACAAGGCACTGGTTTGGGCCTTTACATCAGCCATACTATCATTACAAAAAATTTAAAAGGTACGATTAAAGCAGAAAACGAGATCTTTGAATATGAGGGGGAAAAATATAAAGGGGCAAAGTTTACTATTACCCTTCCTTTGATTGTTTAATAATATATGGTGGTCACGATTGGACTTGAACCAACGACCACTTCCATGTCAAGGAAGCACTCTACCACTGAGTTACGCGACCATTAAAAAGGAAAAAGAATTTTATCCAAAAATGCTTAAACTAATTTGGATATTTAAAAAAACTTTTAAAGCAATGAAAATTTTTGAAAATATTGGAATATTCTTCACATTTTACTTTTAATTTAGGTATTCACATAGTATAATTTCACTCTTTAGATGATACTGAGATACAGGTATCAATTATTTAACAATACCCCGAAGGTAAGAAATGACGATTAAAGAATTAGAAGATTTAGGACTAAAGAATATTGGTCAAGTCTTTCACAATTTGAGCTACGATGAGCTTCATAAGCACGAACTGGCCAATGGTGAAGTAGTTAAGACCACTCAAGGTGCCACTACGGTTGATACTGGAATTTTTACAGGTCGTAGTCCACTTGATAAATACTTTGTTGAGCGTGATCCCTCAAACAAATATATCGCATGGGGCGATGTAAATAAACCCGTATCTGCTGAAATTTTTGACGAACTTTTTGAAGTCGCTTGCGAACAACTTTCAAATAAAGACCTATACATTACAGATGTTTTCTGTGGTTCATCGCCGGCTTCTAAGCGTTCTGTTCGCTTTGTATCTGAAATAGCATGGCAATCTCACTTTGTAAAAAATATGTTTATCCGCCCTACTTCATCTGAACTAGAAGTATTTAAATCTGACTTTACTGTACTGAACGCTTGTAAAACTATCAACGATAAATGGAAAGAGCATGGACTAAACTCTGAAGTTTTCGTAATGTTCGATGTTGAAAGAAATATAGCGATCATTGGTGGAACATACTATGGTGGAGAGATGAAAAAAGGTATCTTCTCTATGATGAACTACTGGTTACCACTAGAGGGTAAACTTTCTATGCACTGTTCTGCAAACGTTGGAAAAGATGGTGACACTGCACTATTCTTCGGTCTTTCAGGAACAGGTAAAACTACACTTTCTACAGATCCAAACCGCGCTTTAATCGGTGATGATGAGCATGGTTGGGATGATCACGGGGTATTTAACTTTGAAGGTGGATGTTATGCAAAAGTTATCAACCTTGATCCAAAAAGTGAACCTGAAATTTACGGAGCGATCAGACAAGATGCTCTTTTAGAAAACGTTGTAACAAATGACGACGGTGAAGTTGATTACGATGACGGTTCAAAAACTGAAAACACTCGTGTTTCTTATCCAATTGAACACATTCCAAACCACAAACCTGATCTTATGGCAGGTCATCCGAAAAACATTATCTTCTTAACGGCTGATGCTTTCGGTGTTCTTCCTCCGGTATCTAGACTAAGCCGTGAACAAGCGATGTACTACTTCTTAAGTGGTTATACTGCAAAAGTAGCTGGAACTGAGCGTGGAATCACTGAGCCTGTTGCAACATTCTCAGCATGTTTTGGAGAAGCTTTCTTACCACTTCATCCAACAGTATATGCTAAACTTTTAGGTGAAAAAATCGACAAACACGGTGTAAACGTATACCTTGTTAACACTGGATGGACTGGTGGCAAATACGGTACAGGTAAAAGAATGAGCATCAAAGATACTCGTGAATGTATCAATTCTATTTTAGACGGTTCAATTAATAACTGTGAATTTGAAACTACTGATGTGTTTAAATTAAACATTCCAAAAACTTTAGGTGAAATCAAGCCAGATGTTCTTAACCCTAAAAATGCTTGGAACGATAAAGAGATGTTTGAAAAGACAAGAAACGAACTTGCAAATATGTTCGTAGAAAACTTCCAAAAATATCAAACTGAAGACAGTGAGTTTGACTACTCGGCAGCGGGTCCGAAAATATAACTTCTAAAACAAAGACTACTTTTTAGTAGCCTTTGTCAAATACAACCAAATCAATCCCCCAATCGTAAATACAATCACAGGTGCAAGCCATTTATTGTCAGCAATATAGAGTGCAAAAGCTTTTAGAGGTGCTCCAAAGAAATAACTTGCAAAACCAAATGAAAGTGCCCAAACAGCAGCCGCAAAAAAGTTTAAAACTGCAAACTTTTTAAAGTCGTACTTTGTAAATGCTATTGCAATCGGAATAATAGTTTTAAGTCCGTAAATATATTTTTGAATAAAGATAATCCAGTCACCATGTTTTTTCATCATCATATGAGAGAGTGCAAGTTTACGTCTGTGTTTTCTTAACCCCTCCATCATCATATGCTTTTGGTTTCTTGTCAACCAGAAAAGTAGTACGTCGCCGAGCATATTTCCCATAAAAGCGACTGCCATTGAAGTTGCCAGATCCATTTTTCCCATATAACTAAGAACACCTGCGGCAATAAGCCCGACAAAACCGCCACCTAGAGAATATAAAAAAAGTGCTATATATCCGTATGTAACTAAAGAACTAAATGTTTCTTCCATTTAAATTTTTTCCTTTTATAGTTGTTTTATTTTTGCGATCTCGTCACGTAAGCGAGCTGCTTCTTCAAAATTTAACTCTTTTGCCGCCTGCTTCATCTTAAGCGATAGCTCTTTGATGATTCCTTTTTTCTCACTTGCAGGCATTTTATCTAGCTTTTTATGTTTTTGATAAAGCCCACCAGCATCTTCAAGTTTCAGGTTTTCATCTAAAGCTCTTTTTGTCGTTTTTGGTACGATGTCGTGTTCTTTATTGAACTTCTCTTGCAGTTCACGTCTGTAAGTAGTCGTGTCCATCGCTCTTTGCATTGAACCCGTTACTTTGTTTGCATATAAAATTACTCTTCCGTTTTCATTTCTTGCCGCACGCCCAATTGTTTGAATAAGTGCCGTTTCACTTCTTAAAAAGCCCTCTTTGTCTGCATCTAAAATTGCAACTAAACTCACCTCTGGTAAATCCAAGCCCTCACGTAGCAGGTTAATCCCGATAAGTACGTCAAATTCTCCCAGACGAAGCGAACGGATGATCTGATTTCTCTCAATCGTATCGATATCTGAGTGCATATACTGTACTTTAATCCCTAGATCTGCAAGGTATTTAGTCAGTGCTTCTGCCATTTTTTTGGTCAGTACAGTAATGAGTACACGCTCATCTTTAGCTATTATCTTTTTAATCTCATCATGGATATCTTCAACCTGGTTATCAGACGGTTTTACCTCAACAATAGGATCTAATAGTCCTGTCGGTCGGATAATCTGTTCCGCTTTCACTGCTGAAAGATCCAATTCGTATTCATTCGGTGTAGCTGAAACAAAAAGGTAATGTGGTGCTTTATTTATGTACTCATCCAATTTTAACGGTCTATTATCAAGAGCTGATGGAAGTCTGAAACCGTACTCTACAAGTACCTCTTTTCTTGCACGATCACCTGCATACATCCCTCTGTATTGTGGCAGTGAAACGTGTGAATCGTCCACAATCACAAGATAGTCTTTATGTGATACTTCAAAATAATCAAGCAGTGTAAACGGCGCTTCACCTGGTTTTTTATTTGTTAAAAGTCTTGAGTAGTTCTCGATCCCTTTACACATCCCTGTTGTTTCAAGCATCTCAAGATCAAACTCCACCCTCTGTTTTAGACGCTGATATTCAACGAGTTTTCCCTCTTTTTGAAAATACTCAAGTCTTGCATCAAGTTCCTCTTCGATCCTTTTAACCGCTACTGCCATTTTATCTTGAGAAACGCTGAACTGGCTTGTTGCATAGATCGTAAAACTTTTATGATCTTCAAGTTTTTTATTATCAATCACATCAAAAGTATATATAGCTTCGATCTCATCTCCAAAAAACTCAATACGGATCGCTTCTTGTTCAAAGTATGGAGGATACACATCGATTGACTCACCGTTTACACGGATATGTCCGCTGTCAAAATAGCTATCATTTCTTGTATAGCCCATCTCGACTAAACGAAGCAGCAGTTGTTTTTGATTGATCTCATCCCCTACTTCTATGACTTGCACCATCGTCATATACTCTTCTGGATCTCCTAAACCGTAGTTTGCAGAAACAGAGGCAATTACGATCACATCATCGTAAGATAACAGATTTGCCGTAGAACTTAAACGCAAACGTTCTAACTCATCATTAATTGCGCTATCTTTCTCGATAAAAAGGTCCTGACGAGGGATGTACGCTTCAGGCTGATAATAGTCGTAATAAGAAACAAAATACTCTACGTGATTGTTTGGAAAGAACTGTCGAAATTCAGAGTACAGCTGTGCAGCAAGTGTTTTATTGTGGGTCATAATAATAGTAGGCATTTTCACTTTTTCAATGATACGGGCCATTGTATGTGTTTTTCCACTTCCCGTTACACCTTCAAGTGTCTGATAGCGATTCCCTTTTAAAATGGAATTTGCCAATTTTTCAATTGCCTGTGGCTGATCACCTGCTGGCTGGTACTCGGATTCTACTTTAAATTCTGCTTCTTTTTTCATGGATGAAATTATAACTAAAATGCTGTTTTACTATTATTTTTAAATAGATAATAGCTAATAAGAGACTTCTATTATAAGTGCTTCTTTATTTTACACATGATATAGTTTATTAATGCCTTATGCGAAAGAGGACCTATATTATTGAAAACAGAAGACACGACATATAGCAATCTTAGACTGATAGTACTATTAATTTGGACATTACTCAGTTCTGGTGCAGCTGTATATTATTGGTACAGTTACAACAAACAAGTCGTATTGCTTGCAAAGAATACTGCGCGAACTGCTTTAAATAAAGATCTAGCTAGTCGCAAATGGGTTATAGAGCATGGAGGTATTTATGCACCTGTAGATGCATCTACACCGCCAAATCCTCACCTTAAGCATGTACCTGAACGCGATATAAAAACTCCCTCGGGAGTATCTTTGACACTTATGAACTCCTCGTATGTTTTGCGTCAGATGATCAATAACTATAGTACCCTTTATGGAGAAAAAACACGTATCTCATCTAAACAACCTCTAAATCCTGCGAACAAAGCTGATAAATGGCAAAGTAAAGCGATTGAATATCTCAGTAACAATCGCTCTGTTGATGAGTATGATGAAATTGAAACTCTCAATGATGAGACGTATGTACGTATGATGATTCCTATGGTTACGGACAAGAATTGTCAAAAGTGCCACGACCCTGATAAAAACCCAATCGGAGGTATGCGTGGAGGGATCGATGTATCTGTCCCCCTTGAAAATTTTTATGCATTGACTCAAGATGAATTTTTAAAAAAACTTCTATGGCTTCCATTGATCTGGATTACCGGAGTAATTGCAATCATTGCGGGATTTAGAGTAATTCAATCTAAAGCTGAAAAACTGAGAGCTGTTGAAGTAGAAAAAGTGAAAAATTATCAGAACATGATTTCACTCGTCATTGACTTGATTGATAAAAGAGACTCTTATACAGCAGGACACTCTCATCGTGTAGCAGAGTACTGTGAAATGATCGCTAAAGAGATCTATCAAGATGACTCCATTATTCAAAAAGTAAAAGAAGCTGCGATAATGCATGATATAGGCAAAATAGCAATTCCAGATTCTATCTTGCTAAAACCTGGAAAACTTAATGAGTCTGAATATCAATTGATTCAATATCATCTTACAGCAAGTTACGAACTTCTATCGAAAGTTGACCTTTACCATGAACTTGCTGAAATCATCCGTTACCATCATGAGCGCTTTGATGGTACAGGATATCCTGAAGGCCTTGCAGGGGATGAGATACCCCCACTTGCACATATTATGATTATTGCAGATGCTTTTGATGCGATGACTACCGATCGCATATACAAACCGCGAAAAAGTGTTCAAGAAGCCCTCCAAGAGATAGAACGTCTTAAAGGAATACAATTCGATCCTGAAATAGCTGATATCGCAATTCATGTACTGCAAAATGTTAAAATTGAACTAGCCAACCAACTGCCAACAACAGATCTTGAGCAAGAAAGATTTGCTTACTATCTCAAAGATCAGTTGACAGGACTAAATAACCACTGGGCACTAGAGGCCATACTTGGAAGCAACCAACAGACAAAGGAGTACCTCTTTGCCACAGTTATACATTTAGAGCATATGCTTGCCTTTAATCGTAAATATGGATGGGAAGAAGGGGATCTATTACTCCAAGAGTTTGGCTATATGTTAAAAGATCTTTACAGTTCAAATCCAATTTTTCGTATTTTTGGTGACTATTTTATTATTTTAAGTTCCGATGTTTTAGATATTACTCCATCTGAAATTCTCAAAACAAAACCAATACAAGAGAAGAATATAGGGGTAAAAATCACAAAGACTCATTTATTAGAAGAAAACATCAATAGTATTCGAAGACTAGAGGAAGTACTTAAAAATCAATAAAATGTCTTTCTCATTATTTGTTGCACTTCTAGTTGTTTTTTACAACCTAACAGAAACAATAGATACTTTAAGGGTATTTTTATATAATAGAAACAACACAATTTTTTGGATACTCTCGCATGAAAACTATTGCTACTATTCTTGTAATACTCCTCACTGTTCTTTTTATCATATTTGGTTTCTCTATAATTAACAAGGAAGAAACAGTTTCTTCTTCTCAGCAAACTGCAAGAGATGATGTTATTCATTTAAAACTAGGACATAATACTCCTGTAAACAGTGCCTTACATGAAGCTACAGTACAATTTGCAAATGAAGTCAAACGGAAAACAAACGGAAAAATAATCGTTGATATCTTTCCAGCACAGCAACTTGGTAACGATCATCAAATGGTTGAAATGGCAAGAGAGGGTGATATTGACATCATATTAACACCTACAGCAAAAATGAGTGTAGCAGTGCCTTCTATCCAATATGCCGATCTTCCTTTTTATTTTCCTTCACGTGAAGATGTGTATGCAATGCTTGATGGTGAACCAGGACAAATGATACTTCAGGACCTGAAATCTATAGGTCTTGTAGGTGTATCATTTTGGGAAAACGGTTTCAAACATTTCACTGCAAATCACCCTATACTGTCAGTAGAAGATTTTAAAGACAAAAAATTTCGTGTTATGAAAAGCCGTATTATCATGGAACAATTCAAAGCTTTCGATGCGGAACCTGTTCCAATTGATTTTTACTCTACAAAACAAGCTCTGCATGACAAAGTAGTTGATGGACAAGAAAATCCTTTAATTGCTATAGAAAGTATGGGCTTTTATAAAGAACAGTCAGATCTGACACTTAGTGAACATGCATACCTTGGATACGTTGTATCTTTTAGTGAAAAAACATTTAGTAAACTTCCTCAAAACATACAAATGCTTCTTATTGACACAGTAAAAGAGACCACGCCTTGGGAAAGAGAAGAGACGCACAAACGTGAAGAAAAACTCTTAGAAACGATTAAAAACTCCGGTGTTACAATTCACAAGATCAGTGATGAAGAGCGTCAGAAATTTGCACAAAAAACTGCTTACATTCCGGAAAAATTTGAAGAGATCATCGGTGCAGACATCATTTCTAAAACAAAAGAACTACTCTATAACAAATATGGTGGCCTTCTCAATAATCAAGACCATATATTAATAGGTATAGATGCCGATCTTTCAGCAGATTCAAAAGTTGCTGGTTTGGCTATCAAACGTGGAGTTGAAATTGCGGTTGAAGAGATTAACAAAAAAGGCGGTGTACTTGGAAAACCTTTGGAAGTTATTGCAAAAGACCATCGAGCTATAGCGAGCAAAGGGGTCCAAAACATTAAAGAGTTTTCTCAAAACAAACATCTTGTAGCAATTCTAGGCGGTGTCCACAGTGCAGTTATTTCAGCCGAAATGGAAGCAATCCAAGAGTCAAAAATTCCGTTCTTAATACCTTGGGCAGCTGCGACAGGAATAGTTCAAAACGGCTACAAAGACAACTATATTTTTCGTGTATCTGCTAACGACAAACTCGCTTCACAGTTTATTTTGAAATACGCACTGCAAAAACACTCTAAGCCTGCTATTATAGTTGAAAACTCTATTTGGGGTCGCAACAACTTAGAACTGATGAAACAGTATTGTAAAAAACACAATATTACAGATGCTACCGAAATTATTTTTAACCGCGGACAAAACAGTTTTAAAAAAGAGATTACTCAAATTATAAATTCGCAAGCAGATTCTATTGTAATGATAGCTAACCCTCAAGAGGCCTCAAGAATACTTCAAGAACTAAAAGTTCAAAATAAAACTTTGCCTATTATTTCCCATTGGGGTATTACAAGTGGAGACTTTTTCAAAAATAATAAAAACATTTTACAAGGGTTAGATTTAAGTATTTTTCAAACATTCTCTTTTAACCACCAGTTAAATACAAAAGCAAAACATCTAATGGAAAGATATAAAAAGAAATATCTTTTAAACAAAAATATTCCTATTCAAGCACAGGTAGGTATTGCTCAAGCTTATGATATAGTCTACTTGTTAAAATTAGCTATTGAAAAAGCAGGCACTATAGATAAAACTAAAATAAAACATGCACTTGAGAATTTGCCGGAATATAAAGGTGTCGTAAAAAACTATGCACCGGCATTTACGGCAACAAATCATGATGCGTTAGACGGCAGAGATTATTATATGGCACAATATAATTCAAAAGGTATTTTAGTACCTATAACAAATAAGTAAGAAGAGTGAAAATGGGATTTCTGCAAAAATTAGCTTTTCAAAGTATCAGAGTAAGAGTCATTACAATGATCTCTTCTCTTATTGCTTTGGCTCTGTTTCTAATTACACTCGTAGTTTTATTTATCGTAAATACACATATGAGTAACCAGATGGATACTCTTTTAAAAACAAGGGCCCATTCCATTTATGAAAAGCTTGATCAAAGAATAAGTTACTTGATCGACAATTCTGTTCTTTTAACTAAGAATGAATTAATCATAAATTCTCTCATCGACAAGAGCGGACGGACAACATATTTACCCCCGTTAGTAGACAACTTTATGAAAGGGAAAGATGTACTTTATTTAAATATTGTAGACTTTGACGGCAGGGCAATTTTTCAAACACAAACAAACATCCCTCTTTATAATGAATCTTCAAGACTTCGAGCTGCACTCGCACTTGGAAAAGTATCAGAATTTATTGATGATGATAAACTTATCATCATTGCACCTATTGAGTACTACAATACGACTCAGGGTGCTGCGATTGTTGTTTTCAAAATAGATGAAATTGCAAACAGAGTTTTAACAAATGATGAAGATATTTATATTAAGCTCTTCCATAATAATAAGAATATCTATACACGTAATTTTCATGAAAATGTAACATACCATTCTTCCATACAAGATACACATCGAGATTCTTTTTTAAAACAGCTAGAAGTAGTTTTAAAAATAGGTGTTCCTACCAATATTTATTTAGCTCCTCTCAAAGATATATTATTAAAACTCTTATTACTCGGTTTAGCGTTTATCGTTATAGGAATCATCTTATCAAATATCATAGCAAACGGTATAACGCGACCAATCCTTACACTTGTTGACAGAGTTAAAAATGTGGAGAAGAAAAGTGAAGTTTTTTGTAGTCCCATTGGAACACATGACGAACTCGAAGACCTTGCAAAAGCATTTGATGAACGCTCATTGCTACTACAACACCAAGCTCAATATGACTCATTAACAGACCTACCCAATAGACTACTCTTTCTTGACAGGCTTGAACAAAGTATTAAAAATTCGATTCGAACTAGAGAAAAATTTGCCGTACTTTTTCTTGATTTGGACCACTTCAAAGAGATCAATGATTCATTTGGACACCAATTTGGTGACAAACTCTTAATGTTAGTGGGAGAATACCTGCAAAGAACTGTCAGGGTAAGTGACTCAGTTGCACGTATGGGCGGAGATGAATTTACTATTTTATTAAGTAATTTAGATAATCAACATGATGTTATCAACATACTACAAAAAATCATGAATATTTTCAAAGATCCCTTTATCATCTCTCATCATCAATTCTATATCACGTGCAGTATCGGTATTGCACTTTTCCCGCTTCACGGTAAGACTGCAGAAGAGTTACTGAAAAATGCTGATACAGCTATGTATAAAGCTAAAGAAAAAGGAAGAAACACCTATCAGTTTTATACAAATGACATGACAGAAAAAGCTCTAGAGCGTATTACTTTAGAAACACAATTAAGACAAGCGCTAGTAAATAAAGAATTTGAAGTATATTTCCAGCCACAAGTACATATCAGTACAAATAAAATAATAGGCATGGAAGCGCTTGTAAGATGGAATCATCCAAAAATGGGCCTAGTACCACCTGGTAAATTTATTCCACTAGCTGAAGATACAGGACTTATTATTGATATTGACAGACAAGTGATGTTAGATGCTATGATTCAGTTTAAAAAATGGCTTGATGAAGGGTTTGAAGTTGGCACACTTTCAATAAACCTGTCAATCATGCAGCTGAACCATGAAGACTTTATAGACTATGTTAAAAGGACTATTCAAATTTCTAAAATACCTACAGAGAACCTAATGTTTGAAGTACTAGAAACACAAGTCATGAGAAACCCTGAACATGCCATTGTTATGTTACAAAAATTAAAAGACTTAGGGATTAGACTCGCTATAGATGATTTTGGAACGGGGCATTCATCTCTCGCGTACATCAAAAGGCTTCCTATAGACAAACTAAAAATTGATCAATCTTTTATTATGGATCTTTTGGTTGATAAAGATGACCAAGAACTCTCAAAAGCAATCATCTCAATTGCTAACAATCTAAATCTTGAGGTTATTGCAGAAGGAGTTGAAACGAAAGAAATTGCCGAATTCTTGGTAAAAAATGGATGTAATGAAGCACAAGGGTACTTTTATTACAAACCATTAACAATAGAGAGCTTAACAGAAAAGTTAAAGTCTCAAAGCTAAAGTAGTATACTCTGTTCTTAAGCTATACTGATGCCGAAAACCCTGTCTATATCATTTGTAATATTTTCATCTATTTTATTACTTGCCACCATATCTTTCATAATAGAGATTGTAGTATGATGGGATATACTTGTTCTATACGGCCTATCTTCCGTTAAAGCCTGATAAATATCTAAACATCCCATTAAACGTGATTCAAAGCTGAGATCATCACCAGTTAAGCCATAAGGGTACCCACTGCCGTCAAGTTTCTCATGATGTTGGTATGCCCAGTCCTCTATCTCTTCAAATGCATCTAGTTTATGTAGAATTCTGTGAGTAAAATAGGTATGGGATTGAACATTATTTATCTCTTCAGGATCTAAAGAAGTTTCTTTTTCCAGGATTTTATTTGAAATTGCCAGTTTACCAAGATCATGAAGTGACGCTGCAATTTTAAGCTTAGTGATTTTGTCTTGATCAAATTTATAATATACAGCCATGGTCTCAATTTTTTTAATCAAACCGGCAGTATGTCTTGCTGTAAATTTGGATTTTGTATCTATAATTTTTGAAAAAACCTCAGAAACTTGAAAAATACCGTTCCATCCTATATCTACTGTAAACTCTTCCAAATAATTACATATTGCTTCTACTATCATAAAGTCGGTTACATCAAGCCAAAAAGCAGTTGTTCTTGCAACTTTAAAAAATGCTTCTGCAATTATAGGGTCAAAAAGTACCCCTTTATTTTCTTCAATATATT
>JBFEUD010000021.1:0-16564 GCA_041547625.1 Sulfurimonas sp. | reverse complement strand
TGAGCATTGCATCGGCAATATCTTGAGGTGTAATACTTTTTACTTCTGTAAGGTATTTAAACAGAAGTTCCCCTTGACGTTGAAGAGAAATTTTATAAGTAGCGTCTGTCTGTTCGTATATCCATAAACTAAAAGCGTAAAAATTTTTAAATACGCTTTTATCTTTCCAAAGCAGTTCAATAGAATGTTTAAAATTCCCGCTATTATAAAAAATATCCCAAAATCTTGCAAAACGTTTCATAACTTGAAGATCTTTAAAAGAGAGTTGATCGTTTTTGAGTATATCATACGGAGGGATGTCACTGTAGACCATATTAAAATGTTGATCGTGTCTGTCTATGTAAGTCCCTGAGAGTTTTTTCAGTATTCCGATCTGGATTTCACATGAACTCATCTGCATAAGTTCATCAAGATTTTTTCCAAAACTCTCTAAAGACTCTCCAGGCAAGCCGACAATAAGATCAAGATGGATGTGTGCTGAGGTTTCATTTTCCAAAAAGGCAATGTTCTCTTTTATTTTGTCTAGTTTAAGTTGTCTGGAGATATTATTTGCAATCTCCGTATTGAGAGTTTGTATACCGATCTCTAGTTGCAGTGCACCGTGAGGAAATGCTTTTATTTTCTCTCTGAGTGAGCTTGGAAAATGATCGGGGATCACTTCAAAATGCGCAAAATACGGCGGCTGCTTGCTAAGAAAAAAGTCCAGTACCATATTTGCCGCTTTCATATTCAAATTAAACGTTCGATCGACAAATTTAAAGTTCCTAGCTCCTCTTTGCCAAAGTATCTCAAACTCCTCCAACACTTTTTCCAGATCAAAAGCACGCACTTTCTCATCCATGGAAGAGAGGCAGAATTCACATTCAAAAGGGCACCCGCGGGAGATCTCTACGTAGATATATCTGTTTTGGATATCTTCATCGCTGTAGTATTTATACGGCAGTTCTATCTCTTTTAACTTAGGTGCGGACAAAGGGATGATACGCTCTTGGGAGTTTTCTTCCACGATATTTTTACAAAGCTCGTAAAAAGCGACATCACCTTCCCCTTTGATAATATAGTCGGCATCTGAAAAATCGACACGCAAAGGTTCGTAACTCACTTCAGGACCGCCGAGAACAATTTTGGTTTTAGGAGATACTCTTTTTATAATGTGAATAAGTTCTTGAATGTGTGAAGCATTCCAAATATAAACGCCAAGTCCTAAAATATCCACCTCTTGATCGAGAATTTTCTCTGCGACGCTTTGCATAGCATCATTGATTGAAAATTCCATAATGGTAGTATCTTGTTGCAGTTCTTGCATATTAGCATAGAGATAACGCAGTGCTAATGATGTATGAGTATATCTTGAATTAAGGGTGGATAGGACTATTTTCATAAAGGAAGTCTAACATAAAAAAAGGAAAAATCAGCCAAGAGGTAAAAAGGGAAAAAACTCGGCTGATTTATATAGTTTATAGGAGTATTATTTTCTCGCATATGAAAGGGGGGAAAACATATTTGAGATGAAAAATTATATTTATTATAAGTAAATGCTAAGTAAATAGCATTTACAAAGTGTAGAATTAAAGTTGAAGTTCTGGATTAGCTTCTTTAATCATTTGTTGAAGAAGATCATAAAGTACAGTACTTTGGTGTTCAACTTCAGCCATTTTTTCGACAACACAGTCTTTTGAAGATGTTAGGCATGTTTTTTTAGGGATACATTCCATAGCTTCATGGATGTTTGCATGAATGATGGAGTAAGGTTTATCAAGAGCTTTGTATAATGGAGTATTTACAAATATATTGTTGCATTCAATATTATTACTTTCCCCTAAGCGACAACCATTATGTTCTTTGACAAGGATTGCACGACTATCGTCTTCGCCCAAAATAGAACTGTATGTATGGTGTTTTAAGATAATCAGATCTACTTTTGCCATCGTTGTAATTAGGTATTGATGGATATATTGTGCTTGTGTTGCAGAGATATCAGCATTGTTTGCAAAACTGTTTAATGTGTCGTAGAATGAGCTAATATTTGTTTGCGAATTTGCTGCAATCTCCGTAATATGCTCAGAGTTTGTTTGGATTTCGTTAGCTTCTTGTTTTAGCGTATTAGTTGTAATTGCTATCTCTTGAGTCGCTTTTTGGGTACGTTCAGCAAGTTTTCTCACCTCATCGGCAACAACGGCAAATCCACGCCCATGTTCTCCTGCACGTGCCGCTTCAATAGCAGCATTTAATGCAAGAAGGTTTGTTTGATCTGCAATATCTTTAATGAGATCAACAACCACAGTAATTTCATTTGTTCTTTCATTGAGTGAAATAATAGAAGTGTTTGAATTTGTAATCAATTCTATTAACTCTTCAAGTTTATTTGTAATATCTTGAACAACCTCCTGGGATTTTAAAGCTTCGCTTGCTGTTTCTGAAGTACTTTGTGAAATTTTCTCTATGATAGATTGGTTCTCGATAATATCTTCTTGGATAACACTTAAACCATGAGAGATACCCCCGTGAGAATTTTTATTGAACTTTTCAGATAAAGCATTTTTTTGTGCAGATATGTAAGCGATAGCTATAGAATTAATTGCTTGGTTTAATCGCGGAAGGGCAACTCTAAAGTCACCTGTATACCCCTCTTCGTAAATAATTCTGTTCGATAATCCTTGGTTGGCTGCTGCTACTGAAGCTTGAATATCACGAATAATTTGTTCTGTTTGATCAAGGAGATCGTTGATCCCCCATGCAACCCCCTGAAGGACATGGTCTTCACTAATATTTGTGATTCTGTGAGAGAGTTCTCCGCTACCGGCCTTTACCAAAACATCACGAATTTGACGAATGAGTTGGTCGTTAAAGATACGCTTACAGGCATCACTATCGATTAAAGATATAAGGGTTGTAAGTAGAGTAAGTGTTATAACTACAGTAGCTGCTGTATAGTCGCCGCTATATGCGAGATAGAGTGCTACCGTAATTAGTAAACTATAGACAGCAGTTGATTGTTTAGTGTTGTAAATTGAAGATAAAATCGTCATAGCTTACTCCTTGTTCGTTCAATATAGTATGCAACAGTTGTGTAGAGGCATCCATTCCCGCTTCTTTCTCTTTATCCAATAACTTTTTATACAGTTCAGGAATGAGTTGCATAGCTTTTGCCGAGGGTTTTCTTCTTACCGAATGTAGATCAACGACTGAGCCGTTTTTATCTAAAGTAACTGTAACATTTGCAAACACCCAGTAAAAGGAACCATCTTTACAGAGGTTTTTTACATAGGCAAAGATCTCTTTTTTTGCTTGCAGTCTTTCCCAGAGGAGTTTGAAAACAGCTTTTGGCATATCTGGATGTCTTAGTATAGAGTGTGGTTGTCCGAGTAGTTCATGTTCAGCATAACCGGAAATTTTAATAAAAATTCTATTTCCGTATAAAATTTTTCCTTTTTCATCGGTTTTTGATACTATAAACTCTTCATCAGAAAGAGTCTTCTCATTATTTTTCGGGGTGACTTTAGCCATTGTATCTCCCTTTTTATATTTACTATTCCCATTGTACTCCCACCGATATTAAAATATAATTACTTTTTATAAGTAATTGTTTTATGATCTACTCAATCTCCTTTCTTCGATATACTTCCATTATGACAATACTTTTATCTTTATTCTATTATTTTTATTTTTCGATTATCGGCGTGTATGTTATCTTTATTCCAAAAGTACTTTCTAGCTTTGGATACAGTGCAAGTGAAATAGGAATACTATTGGGTGCTGCTCCCTTAGTACGTTTTATACTTCCATTTTTATTTATTAAAGGTTTACAGCTAAATACAAAAACATTTCATTATTCTTTACTTATTATGGTAATAGCCGCAATTGCATTTTATATCAATGTGGAGCATTTTTACAGGCTTTTGTTCTCAAATATTCTTTTAGGTGTCGGGATGAGTCTTATCCTTCCATATATTGAAGTTATAGCGCTTGAAACTATTGGTAAAGAACGTTATGGAAAAGTAAGACTTTTCGGTTCTATAGGTTTTATCATTGTTGCTTTGGTTCTCGCAAAACTCTTTAGTATCTCTTCAATGGCACTAGACTTTTTGCTGACACTAACGGCTATAACGGCAGTAATCGCATATGTAATTAGCACGAAAGAGCATAAAGAAAGTATGCAAAGTGAGCCAACTGTACAAAAACGATTCGCATTTTTTGAAGATATTTATCTATGGGCAGGTCTGGTTTTTATGCAGATAAGTTTTGGCTCATTTTATAACTTTTTTACGATTTATGAAACAGATCATGGAATTAGTTTGGATATGACCGTATATCTCTGGAGTTTCGGTGTCCTTGTTGAGGTTTTAATGTTGTTTGCTCAAGGTAAACTGCTTGCAAACTATCAACTTTTAAATCTTATACGCATAAGTGTTTTAGCTTCGGTCTTTCGATGGTTTTTGGTTTTTAGTTATCCGGAAAATTTAGTATTACTTTTCTTTTCACAATCGATCCATGCACTCTCTTTTGCACTGTTTCATTCGGCAACGATTAGTTATTTGTACCAAATCTATCAAAATAAAAAATTAGCGCAACAATTTTTTATGGGGTTTAGTTATGGTTTAGGAGTTTTAAGCGGTGCAGTTATCTCCGGTTACATATATGAATATGCTCCAAACTTACTGTTTTTAAGTTCCAGTCTTTTTGCGTTAGTAAGTTTTGTTTTGTTAGTGTTGTACAAGCACAGGCAAGAGGTTTAAAGCCTCTTGGGAATTCACTGTTTTTCTTCTCGCATATGCACGTCCATTTGCGGATACGGAATGGTAATCCCTTTTTCGTCAAAAGTGAGTTTTACTTTTTCGATTGTATCAAAATGGACATCCCAATAGTTAGGCGTATCAACCCATGCACGAGTGATAAAGTTTACACTGCTCTCACCTAGTTCGCTTACGGCAACAAAAGGTGCGGGCTCTTTTAAAATTCTCTCATCTGTATTTAGAATATCAAGAAGAATCTGTTTTGCGGCTTTTAGATCATCATCATACCCTATACCAAAAGTAAGATCGACTCTTCTTTGATTCTTTTTGGAATAGTTGATAATGTTATCACCGATGATTTTTGAATTAGGAACAATAATAGTACGGTTATCAATCGGTGACATAATTGTTGAAAACATAGTGATGTCTTCAACAGTCCCCGTAGCACCGCCTGCTTCGATAAAGTCACCGATCTTAAAAGGTCTGAAAATAATGATAAGCACTGCTGCACCGACATTTGACAAAGAACCCTGAAGTGCCAAACCTACAGCCAAAGAAGCCGCACCAAAAACAGCGATAAACGATGTTGTATTTACACCTAAAGCATTTAAAGAGGCGAGAATTACCATCGCTAACAAGGTAAAGAAGATGAGGCTTTCAGTAAATTCGGAGAGTGTTAGATCAACTTTTGCCTTAAGCATCATTGCTTTAATTACATGAGAGAGTTTTCTTGATATCCATTTTCCAATAACAAAGATTAGAAGTGCAGCAAGAATTTTGAGGCTATATTCACTCACATAGTTTAGTGCTAGATCGGCATACTGTTCAAAATCCATTAAATACTCCTTTGTTTAAGTAAAGTATACTGTTTTTTTTCAATATATCGTGCAAGTTTAAAATAGGAATTTTTATAGTTTGAAGAGATCTTATAGAGGTTTTGTCTATATTTAAGATAATTTGCCCAAACTCTTCTGCTTTGTGCCATTCTGCCGCGTTTAATTAACTCAAAACTTACGGCTGCATTGATAAACCCTTTTAAAAGTTCTATCTCTATACACTTTTCAAATCGTCTTGGAAACCACAGTTCCTCAAGTACTTCATGGGCATCATAAAAGCGTTCTTCTTCTATGCATGCTACAAACTCTTCAATTTTCTTATTTATCATTTTCATCCAATAGTTGCATATTTACTCTCCAATAACCGCGTCCCCCTTTTAAAGAGACACAATAATGTTCAGGAAACTTTTCTTTAAACTCTTTGAGTCTCTCTTTAGTCGCTTTCCCCGTATCGCAGTAAAATACAAACACACTTCCTTTTGGATAGTTTTTTAATTCATGCGGATTGTATGTAATTGTATTCGCTTTTTCAATAGGCGATAAAATAGTATCTATCAATACTACTGCAATTCCTTCTTTTTCTAATTGTAGTTTATTTCTTAGGAACTCCTCTTGAGTCCATTCATCTTTTATTTCCATAGTTTAATTATAAAAATATATTACTTAATTTTAGAGTATAATCATAAGAAGATAACACCTATTTAAAATGAAATTAAACTACTATGGCAAAAAAAAATAAGAAAAACAGCAAAATCAACCAAAGAATAAGAAAATATTTTGACGACGATCCGTTTGATATCGGTATCGAAAGGGTTGAATCAAAAACTTTGAGTGAGCTTTTTAGTGCACTCGGTATTTACAATATTGAACATAACCGTCACTTGATGATAAAAACCCTGCGTATGATCTGGTCTGAAGCAGACAGCTCTATTAGAATGGATATTTTACACTTTTTTGAAAATGAAGCAAAAATCTATAAAGGGGATAAGCTCGAAGAACATCATCACTACGATCGTGAGGCGAAAATAGAATCCATTCTTGCAGAACTTGATGTCACACCGATGGAAGCGAGCCGCCTGCGTGAAGCGTTTGCAACCATAAGAAGCAAAAAGATAACGATTGAAAAGATGGAGTCCAAACTCAGACATATCCGTTATGAGATGAAACGAGAGTCTCTGGAAAAAGAGTTGGAAGGTTTTTTTGACCTTGATGATAGTTTTGAATTTAATGCATCACTGAAATACCAGATCTACGATCAACAGTTTCACAAAATCCTGACACTCAATACGAAACCTTATTCGTATGATTACATAGAAACGACAGAGTTTGACGAGATAGTCAAAAAGATAGGTGAAGATAAAGTTGAAATTGTTAAAAACAAACAGGAGAGCATTGAGAGTTTTATTGCCTCGCTCAAAGATCCTCATCAGTACTTAACGCATGAAGAGATTGTCAACTCACTTCGCTCTTCACCGCCTAAAACGCCATTAAACTATCCGCTGATTACCCCAAAGGTACTCAGAAAAATCATTGCACAGAAGATAGAGGCTAAAAATATTTCGATTCATGACGAAGAGTTGCTTGTAGATGTTATGCAAACTCTGCATTTACCGAACTCTGAGCAAAAAATTACATATACTTTGGAATTGCATCTTGAACTAAATAAGATCCTTTCAGATATATGGGAAGCAAAGGGATTTAACTTTGATGCACCCCTTGAAGAGTTAAAAAGTGAACATGAACAACTGTTCTTAAATGAGCTGGAAGTACTTGTTAAGGAGTGTCAAGGGCATGCCCGACTGCTTCACTATGAAGAGGATATTCTCTATGACAAGGTTTATGGGTTTTTACTTGATCAGTTAGGTTTAGATCTAAATATTACACCAAAGATATATAGAAAAACGCTTCGCAGATTTTTATATTCAATCCAGGAAGAGCTTGTTAAAAAACAAAGACAAGAGCTTCTGGCACGTACGATCAGAGATTTTAAAAATCTTTTCCCGATTGCTAGGGATATGCAGAGAAAACTGACTTTGCATATAGGACCTACAAACAGCGGGAAAACCTATACGGCGATGCAGAAACTAAAAGATGCCGATACAGGGTACTATCTAGCACCACTCAGACTTTTAGCTTTAGAGGGGTATGAAAATCTGAACTCTATGGGTGTTGATTGCTCTTTGATCACTGGTGAAGAGCAGCTCATTAATGATGAAGCAACACACATCAGTTCTACGATCGAGATGTTAAACTTTGATGTGGATGTGGATGTGTGTGTTATCGATGAGGTGCAGATGATTGATGATCGCGATCGTGGCTGGGCGTGGGCAAATGCGATCATTGGTGCACCTGCAAAAGAGATCATTATGACGGGTTCGGCAAATGTTAAAGATGCAATTATTGCACTTGCGGAATATCTCGGTGAAAAGTTAGAGATCATAGAATTTGAGAGAAAAAATCCACTAGAAGTACTCGATAAACCTACCTTTATTGAGGATATCAGACCGTCGACGGCTGTAGTTGCATTTAGCAGAAAAGATGTCCTTAGACTTAAGCAAAGACTTTCAAAACAGTTTAGTGTAAGTGTAGTTTACGGAAATCTCTCTCCTGAAGTACGGCGTGAAGAAGCAAGGCGTTTCCGCGAAGGGGAAACCCAAGTGCTTGTAGCTACAGATGCGATTGCAATGGGAATGAACCTGCCGATTAAAACTATACTTTTTTCAACATCAGATAAGTTTGACGGGATTATCCAGCGTGATCTTTTTGCTTCTGAAATACATCAAATATCTGGGCGTGCAGGGCGTTACGGCTTAGAAGAAAAAGGGTATGTTGGAGCATTAAACAAAGAGACTCTCAAGGTAATTAAACGCAACTTCCATAAAGAAGCAAGAAAAATTGCCACCCCATTTAAAGTGATGGCAAACCTTGAACATATTAAGTTAGTTAGTTCTATTTTAGAGGAGAATTCCTTAGAAGAGATTTTGAACTTTTTTATAAAAAATATGGAGTTTAGCGGACCATTTTATGCTGCAAGTTTAGATGATATGCTCGAAGCGTCGAAGATAGTGGATAGTTACGATCTGGACATTGCCACAAAATACCATTTGGCATGTGCACCGTTGACACTTAAATCTCCATATATTATCACGGCCTACGAGACTTATATCCATGCCCTAGAGAAAAAAGAGCCTGTATATTATCAATTGCCGAGATTAAAGGGTGAGTTTGCTCAGACGTCGCAAGAGTTACTGATGGCTGAAGATATGGTTAAAGAGATCACTCTTTATTTATGGCTGAGTTATAGATTTAGCGAGTATTTTGTAGATGTGCAAAAAGCAACTGAATCTAGAGGTATATTAAACCGTTATATAGAAAAAACTTTACAAAAAACGGAGTTGTCTCAAAGTTGTAAAATGTGTAGCAACGTACTGCCTACAAATTCAAAATATAATATCTGTGAACCGTGTTTTAAAAAGAACTATAGCAGAAGAGGTTCTAGACGATCCAAAAGCTAATTAGCTTTTGAATTCGTTAATAGTTTTTTGTAGAGTTGTAGCAACTTCTACAAGTTTTTGAAGGTCTCCTTCTATATGAAGCACGCTTGTATTGTTTTGCGATGAAAGCTCTTCAATTTGTTGAATATTCTCAAGAATCTCTTTTACGTTTTGAGAGATTTTCAAACTATCCTCTTTTGATTTATTGGCAACCTTTGTTGAACTATCCATAGCATTTGATGTGATGTTGATTTTCTCTTCTACATCGTTTGAGATCTCTGCAAGTGCTTCTATCTGTTTCGCATTTTTTGCCATTTTATCTGTTGCATCGTTGATTGATTGAACGATTGTACTCACATTGATATCTATTTCCGTTAAACTTTTCTGCGTACGTTCTGCAAGTTTTCTTACTTCATCTGCAACAACGGCAAACCCGCGACCGTGTTCACCGGCACGAGCAGCTTCGATTGCGGCATTCAGTGCTAAGAGGTTTGTCTGATCAGCTATATCGCTGATGACGCTTAAAATATCTTTGACTTTGTCGGCGTCGTCTTTAAGTGATGAAAGTTCTTGAAGAAGTTCCTCCTCATTTTGAACAAAGACTTCTACTTCACCACTAAGCGTTGATAGGGATGCTTTTGCATTTGTCAGTTCTGCATCTGCTTCTTGAATAGTTGCCTGCGTGCTTGCTGCTGCTTCGAGAGTCTCTTCTAAAACCTGTTGAATATCGATCCCTTTTTGTCCGGTAGCATCAACAAGAGTTTTCTCTTTTTGTGTTGCTTCACGAATTACATGTGACGCGTGTTGGATCTCTGAAGCAATTTGAATATTTTGTTTCCCTTGCTCTTTTACTTCGTTGATTGTCCCTTGGATCATCTCTATAAACTTATTTACTTCGTTAGCCGTTTCACCAAATTCATTGCCTGCTTTTGTTTCAAGTCTTTTTGTCAGGTCCTTATCTCCGCTAATGAGATTAGAGATTTTATCTTTAAGGGCTGTAAGAGGATGGATTATTTCACGCATAAAGAAAGTAGATGAGCTGAGCATAAAAACTACCGTTGCAACCAGGAGGATAATAATAAGGGTTGTTTTTGTAGCTACTATCTCTTGGTCGTTTTTATCTAATGAGAGTACTAGGTCCATCGCTCCAAGTACGTCACCCACTTGAGCATTATAGTGACATTGTATACAGCGCTCTTCAGCCTGCATAGGTTTTATAAGTCTGATAGTGTGATGAGAGTTCTCGTCAGTTTCTAAAACTTTTGTTGTTTTATTATTGAGCACTTCTATTAAAAGGGGATCTGTAGTAAATTTTTCTTCAGGTGCATACACTTCCAATACCGCTTTTGATTTTGCAATGTTTAAATCTTCAATACCATCTATTTGTTTTGCACTGTGAAATGTCTGTTGCACTATAGTTGGATCACCCATCATCATACTGGTTGTCATTGTTTGAAAAATAGATTCACTGAGCATTTTTAGAGATTGCTTGGCAGTGTTGTTTGAAAGCTCATTCAATGTATAAGAGAGATAAGATGTGATAGCAACTAATCCTATAATGGATAATGATAGGATAGAGACAATAACTTTTGATTTTACAGATTTAAACATTTTTCTTGCCTGATTATGAATTTTAAAAGTTAGATATTATATCATAATAGAATTTCAGTAATTGATGAATAAGGTAGCAGTATCGAAAAAGACTCTTCTAGATCAAGATTTTTCGTCAGTCCAAGCAGTGTTTTAATTACCCCTGAATGAGTCACTATCAACACAGTGTCAAACGGTTTTTTTTGTAAATTTTCAAAGAAAAAAGTTTGGATTCTTTTTGTAAACTGCTCAATACTCTCACCGTCTAATTGATCGATCCATTCAGAAAAGGTAGTATATTGCAGCCCGTTTGCCTCGAGCTCTTCAAAACTCTTTCCCTCATGTTTCCCCCAAGATTTTTCACGCAACTGCTCTGTGAATGTTGTTTGTGAGGAGAGGTTTAACTGTTCAAGTGTCTGTCGGCACCGAAGCAGGTCAGAGCAGTAGATAGCATCGAAGTTATAGGCATCAAGAGTTTTGCCTAAGGCTTTTGCATCTTCAAGCCCTTGTTGTGAAAGGGGTATGTCAATATGTCCGTTATATTTACCTTGATATTTCTCTATGACTTCACTGTGGCGAATTAAAACAAGTTTCATAAAACAATCAGACAATTTAATAAGATGAGCTCACTGACCTCAATGATAAAACCGTACATATCCCCATTGAGCCCCTTATACCTGGTGTGAAGTAAACTGCCGATTAAAAGCATTACCAAAAGAGCAGCGATTATGCAAAAGATTGCCCCGAATATAAATGCCAAAATCGAAGTATAAATGAGGGCTATTACAATATAAAGCGTTTTTAGCTCTTGTTTGACTAGCAAACCGATACCGTTACTGATATATGGGAAAAGGTAAATCGCAAGTGTGGCATTGAGACGTGAAGCCATCATGATGATAGGTAAAAGATACCAAGCATTCAAGTAGATGAATGAGGAAAGCTTGAATATTAAAAAGACAAAAGTAAATATCATCCCCATCCCACCTACATGAGAATCTTTCATCACTTCTAAAGCTTTTTCTTTGCTAACAAAAAGACCGTCTATTGTGTCACTAAGTCCATCGAGATGCAGTGCTCCGGTAAAAAGCACACTTAGTGCAAAAAGTATCACTGCAAGATGTACTGGCGGGAAATGTGTTTGCAGAAGAGTATAAACTCCATAGAGTAAAGAGCCCAGTAAAAAACCGATTAAGGGATAGAACAGGGCAGATTTACCGTTTATCCCCTCATTAAATGTGTGGATTTTAAAAAAAGGAAAGATAGTAAACATGTTAAATGCAAGCGCGAAGGCCTTGAAATAACTCATTTAATCTTCACCTTTATCCCTGCAGTGACATGATATACCTCTTCGGAGTGTTCCGCGATATATTGAGCAATAATACCGTTGTAATCGACAAATTTTCTTACAAGCGGATTTTCACTTATAACAGAATTACTAACATCGTTTATAACACAAATAACGTCATTGTTTTGTTTTGAAATGTTTTCAAGCTGAAGAAGCATCTCTTCAAGTGTTTTCTGGTGATAGATCATATTGTTGATCCACATACTCACACACTCTAATAAAACAGTTTTGTTTTGTTTTGTAATAGCGTTATCAATTAGAAGTGCTTCTTCAAGGGTTTCAAACTTGTCAGCACGTTGATCTTTGTGTTTTGCAATGCGTTCATGCATCTCTTCATCAAAAAACTCTGTTGTTGCAAGATAGATTGGTTTTTCATTCGTCAGATCTAGGGTATAGAGTTCTGCATTTTTGCTTTTTCCCGATTTAATCCCACCGATAAAGAGTGCTTTAAAACCCATTTTCTTACCTTACATCATATTGTACATGATTAATTCTACGGCTTCGACAACTTGATCATTTTCTACAGAGTTGATAAAACCATATCCTAAAGCACCGCCGGCACCGACACCCTCTTTTGCTTCACCTTCGTCATATTTTTTTAGTACAGGAATCTCTGCATTTGCAAACGACAAAGTTGTATACACTGCATTCGGAGTGTAGCTGAGTTGTGAAAGGATTTTTGCAATATCTGAGTTTGGATCTTTTGCCACCCATTGTGTCGTTGCTAAAGTGACGTTGTTGTGATTGATACGTTGCAGAACATCTTCACGCAGTTTGTCGGCGATGAGTAAACATGCTGCCATTTGTGTTCCACCTGCTAAAACAATCTCAAATCTTTTACTCGCTTCCATTAAAAAACCCGCACAGAAGATGAGCATATTGTCACTTACAATGCTTAGTTTTTCAAAAGTTGTCATATCTTCATTGACGAGTGAAAGTGCTTTTTGGATCGTTTGGTTTTTAATATCGTTAGGAACATTTAAAAAGCTTGATGAGAATGCTCCGTCTAAATCATATCCGAGTGCCAATGCAGATGCTGCAGCAGTAGTTGTTCCTGCAGGAGTTGATTCACCTAGGATGAGATAGTTGCCTTTGAGCTCATATTTTCTACCAAATTCCATCCCTTTCAAAAAAATCGTTTTAGCATCAATATTTGCACCATTTTCAATAGAGTTTGATGGTGATATATCAAAACTATGAAGCTGTACATGTTGAGGTTTGATCTCAAGTCCCAGATCTAAAACTTCTATCGTACTAAAAGGGTTTAAATTGTGTATTGCACGGGTAAGGAGTGCCGGAGTTGGAACTCCGCTAGGCGTTTCTGCAATCTCAGGCATTGAATAGAGTGCTTCGTTTACAATAAATTCTGCATCAAGAGTAGGAGTGTAAGCAATTTTTCCTGGAATACCCGCTTGGGTAATGCCTTCTATTTCACAAGTTTTAGTGACTGCACCTGCTAGCAAAAAGTCAGCTTTCCCCTCTGGAAGTGTAGCTGCTTCATCAGTTAGTATATTGTATGTATTCATACTTGTAATTTTAGCTAAAAATAGTAATTTAGCAGAACTTTAAAGTTGTCTTCCTGACGTTTTTTTGCAAGGTTATATTTGTCTTTATATTCGTATTTTGCTTTGAGTTGCATATCTTTTGAAATATTTATGCTTTGTACGGCAGATATGAGCAGTTGTTCATCTCCAGTGTCGTAGTGTCTTTGCGTGATTTCGACATTTGTTTTAAGCATTTTGTACCCATCTATGTCAAAACCTATACTAGCACCAATACCTCCCGCACTTTTATCGGCTACATAGTAGAGAGGGTCAAGCATTAGATAAAGATATCCAAGTTTATTTCCCCAGCTTAGACCTGCTCCTACGGTTGCACTAAAGTTTGCTTTTGTGTCTATATAGTTCTTATCCCAGCCAAATTTGGTTCTCCAAGAAAAAGGGGAGAATAGCTTTGTTCTTTGTGCAATTGATTTAATAGAAAGAACCGTAAGATCTTCAAGTTTGAGAGAATCTTTTGTAATGCCTAGTTCCAAATTTAAAAATTCGATTTGTGTACCTCTAAGGTAACCGTACTGAGGATCTTCTAAAGTATGATACGCGGGACGAATACCAAGAAGGGTATAGTAGTGAGAATCTCTAAAAGCTCCACCGATCGTCGTTTTGACTGCACGATGTGCATTAATAGGATTCTGCGGATTTTCAAAGTGAAGAATCTCTCCTTTGCCAAGTTGTGCTCTTGCGGAGGAGAGTTGATAAAAACGTTCAAGATAGCGCTCTTTTTTCATTTCGTTACGCGAATATGTATATTCTAGATACTCGATTGCCGCTTCAAAAATATATTGTTTTTGTTGGAGTGAAATGGTTTGATCTTTTAATACTATTGAGTCGAGTTGTGCATCTTCTTGAAGCTCTTTAACATAGTGAATGACACCGTCATCAATTAATTTTTCATATTTAAGCAAAATTGTTCTTTTTGAAGGCCGGTAAAACTCTTTTGCAATAAGTTCTTCGGCATTTGTTGCATGTACACTCTCTAAGGGGATAACCTGATAAGTAAAATGCTCTCTTATGTGTACACTTGGACGTGCGATTTCCATTAGCCAGAGCATATTATAAGAACAGTTTTCTGTAAAAAAGTAATAATATGATTTTGTACCGTTAAGCTCCCAAATGTGACGAACCATTTTCATCACTTCCTCTTGGGAGAGGTTGAGATCATATTCCCAGATATCACGTCTTTCCGTATCGCGGTACTCTTTGAGTTTTTCATAGTAAGGCAGGAGTGAGTATTTACCGAAATATCCACCAAAAAGCCCTTTAATAGCGAATGAAAAGCCATTTTCTTTTTTTTGATCGGCATCAGCAGCATAGTTGATCGCATAAGCTAAAAGTTTTGATTCGTATTTAGAATTTATACGTAAAAAAGTGTGTCCAAACATGGAAGCCGGAGAATTGATATGCGCTGATGGAAAAACTAAAGTGGCTGAAGTAGGGGAAAGTTTTTCGATCGTATCGTCATACTCTCTACACTCTACATGAGGAAAATCTGTGATCGAAAGTTTTTCTTGCAGCCAAGCTTTTCTTGCCGGGAAAAGACATCCCGATGCATTGTCATCAAAACGTGTTTCATTAAATAGGGCTTCGAGTGTCGCGTTTAATTCCGCTTCGGGATTTTCTTTACCCTCTTTTGCAAAGAAAAATCTCGGATCGTCGATCTCGCTTACATTACCGCTCATGTGTAACAGCAGGTGCCAATAACGCTCATTTGCTAAGTCCAATTCTTTGGCTTTTGTCTTATATTCATCTACTGATGCAAATAGAGTAGATGCAAATAAAATAAAAAATAATAATTTTAAAATGGGAAGTTCCTTGAGGATTGAACAAGCAAAGATGCTTGTTCTAAGAGTTATTAGATTGAAGTTTCAGAAATATTGTCTAATACTTCGTTCATTTCTACATTTTGAGAAGTGTAGATTTTGTTGTAGTTAGCTTGAAGAGCGCTAGCAAAAGCGTCTTTATCTTGAACATCTAAAAGCTCTGCTAATGTGTCAACAGATTCACCGTGACCAGCTGCGATCTCTTTTGCTAAAGTATCCATGTTTGATGCAACAAATTCTTCAGCTCTTTCATTCATAACAAACTTAGTTTTTTGACAACCTAGAGTTCCTGAAGTGATACCGAAAGTTTGGTTACCTAAAGTACCATTTGTTGTAGCTTGTAAAGCTAGTAACACTGCAGAAGAATCATCTTTGATGATAACGGCACCAAGACCACAACCTGTTTGGTTGTTTACACCTGCAAACGCTGTTGATGCAATAGCTAATGCAGCTACTGTACTTACTAAAACCTTTTTCATATAAAACTCCTTCAGTTTTGGTATAAACCATTGTAAGGAAAATAAACTTAAAGTAATATTTTGTCACACGAACAGCGTTAGTTCAGATCGCCATCTTTCCAGTATTTTGTCCCTTGGATAGTTGCTTGTAATGCCAAACCGGTTTTTGTAAGCTTATAAAGTTTTATACCGGGGGCAACAGTAATCGCAGCATTGATGGCCCCTCCTTTATCATCTGCTTTGGCTGCGGCATCTGCTTGCGCGTTTGCTTCCCATCCATAATTGACAAAATTATCAAAAACTTTTTTGTTCTCAAAAATAAATACAGCTCTGAAGTCTTTGACACCCAATCCAAGTCCAAGACCTCCTGAAGCCATATTCATATAAATATTTTTTCCAGTACGGTTATTATGAGCAAGGCCATATCCTCCCTCTGCTGAGATAAGGATAACATTAACACCCACATTGCTAAATGTAGCATAACCATAGGCCTTTTTGATGACCTGTTTAGATTCCGGTGCATATTTGTATAGGTAAGCTAAGGTCTCTTTATTCATTTTATGACGTTCAGCCCTTAGTTCCTCTTTAGACTCTCCAGACCAAAATCCATTAAAAAAGAAAACTCCAAAAAGTAGAAGAAGAGTAGTCATTAAGTGTTTCATAACAGGCTCCTATCTAGACGTTCTGATAGTATTATGCAGTATTTGATCGTTTTGGTCTTGTAAATAG
>JBFEUD010000020.1:0-16750 GCA_041547625.1 Sulfurimonas sp. | reverse complement strand
CTGAGTAACTTTCTTTGGAGTTTTTTTCAGAGATTTAAATCCCTCTTGCAGTGTTTTATTCGCACTATTGACATCACCAAAGAGTTCTTGAATTTCTGCAAGTTCAATCCTAGCACGAAGGTTATTAGGGTTGCTTTTTAGATATTCTTGATAAAATGCTAGAGCTTTGTCTCGTTGACCAAGCCAGTCATAAGAACGGGAAAGAAGAAGTCTCGCTTCTTTATTCTTCGGCTCTAGTTTTACGAGTTTTTCAAGGCTCTTTACAGCCTCAGAATATTTTTTATTCCAGTTGGCAATTTCTGCATGTGCCATAAGGTACTTTGTATTTGCAGCTTGGAGTTTCAATGCAGAGTCAATTGCTTTGAATGCTTCTTCAGGTTTGTTTTGGACTGCATATACTTCAGAAAGTTTTTTATATAATAGTGCATTTTTCGGGTCAACAGCGATAGCTTTATTTAAAACTGCAGCTGCTTCATCAAGTTTTTTTTGACTCGAATAGATATCAGCAAGACGAAGATAAAGATCACTACGCTTAGGCGATGTTTTTACAATTTTTTCATAAATGTTAATTGCATCATTCCATCTGCCGTCCATTTCAGCTTTAAGCCCATTTTCCGGTATGGCAGCATTTAGTACAGCACCTAAAACGAATATGCTGGATAATTGTATAAGAGTTCTCATTTTCTCCATCCTTTCTTTTTCGTAAACCAGATATCTTTGGCAAATATAATCATGGTTGCAAAGTCAAATAAAATCGTTGTATATCTGATCGGAGTGACTAAGATACCTTTGAAGAAGTATTCTAATCTTTTACCTTTGTTGATGAACGTTAAAATAGAGACTGAAATCAACGATTCGAAAACCAGAGTTAAACCTAAAACTTCCCATAAACCTAAAGCAATCATTACAAAAAGTGTACTTGGAAAGAGTGTTTTTTCAAGTAAAGAGACAAAGATTACCCATCCCATCGGTCGTCCATACTGAGTTGTGACATCATCACCGAACTGTTGACGATATGCCTCTTTGATTTTACGTCTTTTTTGAATCTCTTCACCATAAAGTTTCTCTGTTTTTCTGTGATGAAGATAACTTTTGAATGATTTGAGAGGGCTTCTAACTAAGTCATCGAAGTAGTAACAACTTTGGTAAAAAGAGGATGACCACATATAGATCTCATGAGGAATATCTTCTATTTCCGGTTCTTGTGAACGAGCAAAAACATCTGTTAGTTGAATATTTCTATAACCATGTTTTAACAGGGCAAACCCTATGAAGATATCTTCAGAGTTTGTTAAATCATCGCCGAATATCGGTTCATACTGGTCAAAAAGTTCTTGTATATATTGACGGCGGTAGGCTACTGCACAACCGACCGGATTGGTAATTGAACCGAAAAAGACCATTTGACCGTGATATATAAATTGTTGCAGATACATATAAAGTACTTCTCTATAAATATTACTTGATTTCCTTGCAAGTATATGTAACCAGTCTTGTTTTAACAGAAGATCAGTGTCAGTATTATTTTGTAAAAATTTTTGAATTTTAGGTTCTTGAAGCATTTCTTTTCTATTTTTATCTTTTGTAGGCAAAATAGTTCCACAGGCTGATGCGATTCCAACACCTTGATAGAGCTCTTGAACGGTTCTTTCAATATAGTTTTCAGACTCAAGTACACTATCTGCATCTAAGATAAATTCAACATCAGAAAGGAATTCACGAGCTTGACGTTTAATTGTAGGAGTTTTCCCAATTGGATGGTCCCGTTTAATTATAAGGATGTCTATATCGTTTTCTTTACAAAATGCTTCTGCATAAGATACAGTATTATCGGTACTTCCATCGTCAATAAGGATAATATTGTTGGGTTTTATAGTTTGTTTGAGAACGGAATTTAGACATAAGACAATGTTCTTCTCTTCATTGAGGGCAGGTATGACAACGCTAATGGTTGCATCTTGCCAATTTTCAGCTGGTGTAGGAACCGTTTCATCAGGACCGTGAAGTAAACCCAGTACACTTAAAACAAGGTTTGGACTGACTACAAAATATGAGGCTGCTGCCATAATTAATCCTTTTTCTTTTGAAGTTGATTTTGAATAAGAAAAGATATCGTTTCTTTTAGACTCCATTCAGGAGTATAACCTGTAAGCCTGTGTAGCTTTGAAAGTTCCGGTTTACGATGATATATCTCTTCAAAATCAATACCGTAAGCATCATCGTAAGAAGTGTATGTGATTTCTGATTTACTATTTGCCAGCTCTTTAACCATAAGGGCAAGTGAGCCGATTGTGATCTCTTGAGGTGCTCCAACATTTACTGTTTCCCCTTTTGAATTTTCATTTTGGGCAAGTCTTTGCAAGATGTTAACACAGTCGCGAATATCCATAAAGGCACGTATTTGTGTACCGTCACCATAAACAGTGATCGGTTCATTGTTAAGAGCTTGTTTGATAAAGCGAGGGACAACCATACCGTATTTGCCAGTTTGATTGGGACCTATGATATTAAAGAATCTTACCACAGTTATATCCATATCATACTCTCTCGCATAAGAGAGTGCAAACGCTTCATCAGCGATTTTACTGACTGAATAATTCCACCTAGTATTGTGTCCGGGACTGATAAGTAGTTCCATCTCTTCATGTAGGGGCTTATTGTCAGGGCGATTACCGTAAACTTCTGAAGTGGAGGCAATGATAAGTTTTGTATCCCATGCACTTTTATGTAAAGCACGTAAAAGACGTTCACAGCCGGCAATGTTTGTTGCCAAAGTGGCAATAGGCTCTTTTAAAACCCTAAAAACACCTACTACAGCCGCCATATGGTAGATTCGATCTGCCCAGCTTACAGCTTTGTCTAATTGATCCCATTCTAAAAGATCAGCTTCACTGAAAATAAAATGGGAACTTTCCATAAAAGGAGTGATGTTTTTAAGCTGTCCTGTAGAAAGATTATCAACAACATGGACTTTATCACCTTTTTCAAGATGATATGCAGCAAGACTAGAACCGATAAAACCGGCACCGCCGGTTATTAGAACATGCATACAAGCTCCTTTGGTAACACATAGTATAGGACTGCTTTGCTTAAAATTTTATTTTAAAATAGATAATTAAACTCTGATAAGGTATAATCTTCTTTTAGTCAAATATAGGAAATTGTATGAGTATATTCGAAGAGCATAAAGAACGTGTATTAACAGGATTGGCCCTTTTGGCGGCAGTATTAATCATAGGTTTTATAGATAATTTTTTCTTGATGTGGTTGGTACTTGGCGGTGTGTATATTTTGGCATTTAATGAAGCTGTAAAACTTTTTGGCGTAGAAAAAGACGGACTTTTAATATATGCAATAGGTATCTGGCTAGTCGCAGGTGTATATCCGTATGGTGATGATCTTTTTGTTTTGGCAGGTGTCGCATACGCATCGGCAGTAGCATACAATAAAGAACTTCCATGGAATGACTTCCTCCCTTTTGTTTACCCAACAGCAGGGATGTTATTTATCCTGACAATGTATCAAGAGTACGGAGTGCTTGCACTTTTATGGCTTTTAGCGATTGTAGCACTTACTGATATCGGTGCGTATGCAGTGGGTAAAAGTATCGGAAAAACTCCTTTTTCACCGACTTCTCCAAAGAAAACTATGGAAGGTGTTGTCGGCGGTGTAACTGTTGCAACATTTGGCGGGCTTTTCTTCGGTTTAAGCATTGTAGACTTTAGTGTTGCATTCTTTATCTCGTTCTTTGTAGCTGCAGTTTCGGTTTTTGGGGATCTTTTTGAATCTTCTTTAAAAAGAGCTGCAGGCGTGAAAGATAGCGGTGATATTTTACCTGGACACGGCGGTATTTTAGACAGAATTGACGGTTATCTTTTTGGTGCCATTGTAATGTTAATACTTCTTCGCGGACTTGTATAGTAGATGATACTTTTAGGCTCAACAGGCTCCATAGGGGTCAATGCCCTCATTGTTGCAAAAAAATTCGGCATTGAGGTCGAGGTTCTGGTTTGCGGGAATAACATAGAACTGCTCAACAAACAGATCCAAGAACATAATCCTAAAGTGGTTGTGGTCGCTAATGAAAAAGATATAAACAATGTGCAACATTCCAATGTTTTGTGTGGAGAGGGTGCTATTTTAGATGTGATCGCAGCAGCAAAGAGTGATCTGGTCGTAAATGCCCTTGTAGGCTTTTTAGGACTTCGCCCTACACTTAAAGCTTTAGAGTGTAATAAGAGAGTGGCTCTGGCAAATAAAGAATCGCTCGTTGCCGGCGGTGCTTTTATCGATACTTCAAAAATTCAACCGATAGACAGCGAACACTTTGGACTTTGGTATCTTATACAAGATCGTCCGATTAATAAAATGACAATCACTGCAAGCGGCGGAGCTTTTCGTGACTGGGTGATTGAAGATATCTATAATGCTACATTGGAAGATACACAGAAGCATCCCAACTGGTCTATGGGTCAAAAGATAACGATTGACAGTGCGACAATGGTGAACAAAATGTTTGAGCTTTTAGAAGCTCGCTGGTTATTTGGAGAAGGTGAGTATGATGCGATTATTGAAACAAAATCACTTATTCACGCTCTTATTGACTACAAAGACGGCTCAACGACTGCACATTTTGCCCATGCCTCTATGCAACTGCCGATAGCGTATGCACTCAATGCAAAGTGTGATGAGAAGATTTTAGATCATGTCAATTTATTAGAAGTGGGAACGTTAGAGTTTCGTAAAATTACACCGGAGCGCTATCCAGTGTGGGAAATCAAAGAAGACTTACTTAAAAACCCTGAACTTGGTGTAGTAGTCAATGCGGCTAATGAGGCTGCAATTGCTAGATTTATTGCTAAAGAGATAGGTTTTATGGATATTAGCAAAAGTATAATTCAGTCGTATGAGCATTTTAGGGTAAAACCGAAAAGTATAGATGATGTTTTTGCTTTGGATCAAGAAGTTAGAGCATTTGTACATAGATAGGAAATATAATGATTTTAAGCATAGAAAGTTCATGTGACGACAGTGCAATAGCAATAACTGAGATTGCAACTAAAAAACTGATTTTTCATAAAAAAATCTCTCAAGAGGTCGAACACAGTATATATGGCGGCGTTGTACCTGAACTAGCGGCTCGTTTGCATGCCGAAGCACTTCCTAAAATTCTTGAGCAGGTAAAACCTTACTATAAAGAGCTAAAAGCTGTAGCTGTGACATCTTCACCGGGACTAGCAGTCACACTTATTGAAGGTGTTACGATGGCGAAGGCGATAGCACTCGCTTTAAACATACCTATCATAGGTGTCAATCATCTAATAGGTCATATCTATTCTTTATTTATTGAAAAAGAAACAACTTTCCCTTTAACTGTTTTGTTGGTATCAGGTGGACATACACAAGTGATGGAAGTAAAAAGTTTGCATGAGATTACAACCGTTGCTAAATCAATGGATGATAGCTTTGGAGAGAGTTTTGACAAAGTGGCTAAAATGATGGGACTGGGTTATCCGGGTGGACCGCTGATTCAAAAACTAGCCCTTGACGGTGATCGATTGAAATACAATTTTACAGTACCACTGCATCAATCCCCTCAAATTGCTTTTAGTTATTCGGGATTAAAAAATGCCGTGCGTCTAGCAGTGGAAGAAGCAGGAGATAATAAAGAGTTATATAGCGACATAGCTGCATCTTTTGAGCATATTGCAACAAAACATATTACGATGAAGCTCAAAAAATATTTTAAGACCAACCCTCCCAAAAGATTGGCAATTGTCGGAGGAGCGAGCGCAAATTTATATCTTCGCGGTCAAATTCAGGAGCTTTTAAAACCTTATGGTGCAGAATTGTTACTGAGTGAATTACAATATTGTTCAGATAATGCAGCGATGATAGGTAGAGTGGCCGTAGAACTATTTCAAGAGGGGAGTTTTATCGAGATCGCAGATCTGGACGTGTTACCAAAGAGCAGATTATGATAAAGTTTTTGTCCCGCAACAAATATACGTTTCTTATCACCTTTTTTTTATTTTGTTGTGTGGAAGTAGTCATCTACTTTTCCGTAACTTATATGGAAGAGCTAGATAGAAAGACTTTTTTACAACATAAAACAAAAGAACTCCGAACACAAATCGAAACAGGAAAACATTACCTTGATATTTTGGCGGAAGTGTTACACAATAAAGTTCTCAACAATCCGAACAGTGCAGATATTATGTATGAATCCTCTCATACAAATGATCTAAAACAGCAAGCAAAACTAAGAGCAAAACTCTATCAAGCATATATACAAGAGTATGAGTATATGAAAACACTTGGAGTAAGACAGCTCCATTTCCATCTTCCTGGTGTTGTAAGCTTTTTACGGTTTCATAGACCAGAGAAATTTGGGGATTCTCTTGCGAGTATTAGAGAATCTATTATGTATGTAAACCAACATAAAAAGCCTCTAACGTGTTTTGAAGAAGGGCGTATTTTTAACGGCTTTCGACATGTGTACCCAATCTTTAAAGATCAAAAGTTTGTCGGTACTGTAGAAATATCATACTCGTTTAGAGCCTTTTTAGAGCATATGATAGAGATTAACAATAATACAGCTTACCTTTTTATGATGAATAATAATGTTATTGATACAAAAGTATTTCAAGATGAAAAAAACAACTATATGAAAACAGCTTTTGAACAATACAGTATAGATAAACACACATTAAATAATAATATGGGGATAGCCCTTGAAGATATTTTGGCTCTCAATAAAAAGATATCTTATTATGTGTCCGAAAAATTAAAAACAGAAGACGATTTTGCAGTGCATACCTTTTTGGACAGGGCTCCAAATAAAAATATAGTTGTGACTTTTTTAGCTGTACGTAACTTTGAAAAGAAAAAAGTTGCGTATATGGTTGGTTATAACTACAGCGGAACAATAGACATAATTGAAAAAAGAAGTTCACAAATATTAGTTCTTTTAAGTATTTTAAACTTTTTAGTGATGTTATTATTTTTCATTTTATTTAGAAAAGAGACGAAAAAAGCAGAACTGGCTTCCCAAGAGGCTATAAAAGATTCTCTTACAGGTATTTTAAACAGGCGTGGTTTTGATAATCTGCTCTGTTATAAAATGTCTGTAGCACGAAGATACAACTTGGCATTGAGTGTTGTCTTTTTTGATATAGACAATTTTAAAAAGATTAATGATAATTTTGGTCATGATGTAGGTGATATGGCTTTAAAAGAATTAAGCGAGCTCATCAGAACGCATATCCGTGAAAGTGATATCTTGGCCAGATGGGGTGGAGAAGAGTTTATTCTTTTATTGCCGAAAACGGCTGTCCAAGATGCTGTTACCTTGGCAGGTAAACTAAGAATGGAAGTGAATAAATATAATTTTTCTACAATCAATCTGTTAACATGCAGTTTTGGTGTGACTCAGTTACAAGATAATGAAAGCGCAGAAGGGTTGATAAAGCGTGTAGATGAATTACTATATATAGCAAAAACAACTGGTAAAAATAAAATAGTGAGTGATACGTAACGAAGCATTAAACTTAAAAATAGCTTGTGTTCGACCATTTCATTTTTAAGTAAGAGTAAAATTATTCTAATTCAAATATACTTCTTGTACAAAACGCATCAGCGTAAGAAAATTAAAATCAAGGAGCCAAAATGGCAACTACAAAATTTAAAGGTACTGACGTAGAATTATTAGGTAATCAAGTTAATGTTGGAGATAAAGCTCCAGAAGTAACAGTTGTAAACTCTGACGGTTTAGGTGACGTAGTAGTTGGTGGTGCTCAAGGGCAAAAACAACTTATTATCGTTGTTCCTTCATTAGACACAGGTGTATGTGCTACTGAAACTCGTAACTTCAATGCGAAAGCTGCTAACTTAGAAGGTGTTAAAACTACTGTTGTTTCTATGGACCTTCCATTTGCTGCTGGTAGATTCTGTTCTGCAGAGGGAATCGACAAATTAACTGTTGCTTCTGACTTCAGAAACAAAGATTTCGCTAATGCTTACGGAGTACTTTTAGGTGGTTCTGTATTAGCTGGTGTAACTTGTCGTGCTATCTTCGTAGTTGATGAAAACGGTGTTGTAACTTACAAAGAGATCGTTCCAGAAATCACTGAAGAACCAGAATATGATGCAGCTTTAGAAGCAGCACAAGCGTAATTTTCTTTTAACAAGAAACTTCCTCCTATTTTAGGGCCTTTTAGGCCCTAACTACTCTCAATTTCTCTTTTTTGAAATATTTGGTATAATAAAAACATATATTTTAAAGGGGTATTATGAAAAAAATCATATCTACTATAACTATGTTTTCAGCTTTAGCAGTTGCAGCAAATGCTGACTTCACAAGAATTGAAATGGGTGCCGGTGCATGGAAAAACAAACCGACAGGTACAATTAAATATACAGATGGTGTTACAACGGGTACATATACAAGCAGTGAGACAAAAAAAACATCTGCTTACGTATGGATGTTAATAAAACATCCAATTCCTGTAGTTCCAAATTTAAGACTTGAATATACAAGTGTAGAAGATAAAGGGGATGTAAGCGGGACATTCAAAGACTTTACTGTAAGTGGTCTGACAACTGGTTCATATAAATTTAATCAGTACGATGTTATTCCTTACTACAACCTTTTAGATAATACGGCTTGGCTGACACTAGACCTTGGTTTAGATATCAAAATTATGGATGCAACATTTAAAGCTGATGGAGTAACAATCAGTGGGGTACCAAACCAAAATTATGAAGATAGTGCGCTTTTACCTATACCGATGGGATATGCAAGAGCTCGTGTAGAGATACCAGCAACTGATATAGGATTAGAGTCAGATATAAAGTATATCACTTACAGCGGTTCAACTTTATCTGATTTCAGAGTAAAAGTTGACTATACATTCGATATCTCTCCAGTTGTACAGCCTGCAATAGAATTCGGATACAGAAAACAAAGTTATGTTATTGAAACTGATGATGATAAAACAAAAGTAGATTTACAGTTTTCTGGAGTTTACGGCGGTTTAATGCTTCGTTTCTAAGATTTTAGAGTATCTTTTTCCCAAGATACTCTTGATCTAAAATAATAATTTCACATTCTAGGTCTATATCAAATTGTTTTTTCACAAGTCTTTGTGCTTCTTTGATTAAAGTGATCGCATCTTCAAACCTACCTTCACCATAATTTACCAAGAAATTTGCATGTTCATCGCTAAAAGCCATATCTCCGACACGTTTTCCTTTTAGGCCTACAGACTCGATCAGTCTTCCTGCATAATCACCCTGTGGATTTTTAAAACAGCTACCCGCTGAAGGAGTTGATGGCTGGTTTGAGCGCATATTCTTAAACATGCTTACTTTTTCTTCTTGAAATCCGTATTCTAGTTTAAAAGTGGCTTCTAAAACAGGTTCGGAAATATTTGTATATCTATAGCCGTATTCGATCTCATCTTTTCTTTTCACACCGTTTGGTGTTGTTATGTTAATGAGCTGGTTAAAGATCTCATATTCTTTCAAACCTGCATTCATATAAACTAAACCGCCTAATTTTCCTGGAAGATGAGCAACAAACTCAAAATTTGCTATATTGTGTTTTTTACAAAATGAGGCAATCTTTCCAGATGGTGTTGCTCCACCTATTTTAAGTTGATTATCTTCAATTTTTATATAATCAAAATCTTTTGAAAGCATCATAAGTGGGGGAGGATTATGACCGATAAGAGTATTATTACATGAACCTATCAGATAGAAATCGCTGTAAGAAGTATCACCTTTTTCAAACATTGCGACATCGAAGGTATCGCCTATTTTAAAAGAGGAATAGTTTTTAAAGTTGATAGATTTATAGTTCATTACTCGACAAAATCAGGGATCATATTGAAAACTTGCAGAGAAAAATCACGCATCTCATTTATCATCCACGGCATTGTTAAAACGATAATAAGAACGACACCTAAAATTTTCGGGATAAATGAAAGGGTCATCTCATTGATCTGTGTAGTGGCTTGAAAAATTGAAACCATTAAACCAAGAAGCATACCTACAAGTAAAGCAGGAAGAGCTAGTATAAGAGCGATTTTAAATGTCTCAACGCCAAGAGCGAGAAGTTTTGCTTCCATTATGAGTACCTTAACTCGTTATATTCGGTAGGGATGAGATAATCTTCTACTTTTACAAGTGTATCATAAAAACCGTGTTTATAACCTATTTCAAAAAGCTTGTTGATTGCCTTATATTGAATGGGGCTTAAACTAACACTCTCATCATTAGCGTAAAGTTCAAGATATTTATCAAGAGTCGGAGCGTCAATGCGCACTAAGTTACGCTCTAAAAGCATTTTTGAGAGTCTGTCTTTATGTTTTCTTGCAACATCTACAGCTTTTGTAAGTGTCGCTTCATAGGCTATCGCTTTTGTAAGCGGGATAGAACGGCGAATTGCCATACCACCAAGAGGAAGCGGTAATTCTCCTCCTGAAAGCTCTTGCCAGATATCCCACATTTCACGTTCAACTTCTAGTTGTTCATCATAAGTAAGGATAGACTCATGGATAAGTACACCTGCATCAACTGTACCGTCGAGTACTGCTTGCTCGATCTCTAAAAAGTTCATGTATGTTATGCGTGCATCAGGGTATGCAATGCGAAACAGCATAGCATTTGTTGTGTGCTTACCGCTGAGTGCTACTTTAAAATTACGTTTGAGCTTTGTCCCTTTTTTCTTGATAATTTTAGGACCATATCCCTCACCGAAACTCACAGCAGTACGAAGCGGTGCATACTCATTGGCAATGTGAGGATAAAGTGCAAAACTTATAGCTACAATATCATAAACACCGTTTAATGCATCTTCATTGAGTGTTTGGATATCTTTAGCAATATTGTCAAAGTGAGTATCTTTCATATCTACCCAGCCAAATTTGATGGCATAGTACATAAAGATGTCGTCGGCGTCAGGAGAGTGTGCTATAAGTGTCTTTTTCATGAAAAAGATTTTAGCCCAATCTGACTAAAAAAGCACTTACAGTAAAAGTAGTATTTTAAAAATATGACATTTTGTCATATTAATAGTAAAACAAAAAAACTTTTACTATAATTTCTCAAATTTCAAATAAGTGAGCATAAATTATGGATGCAAACAAACAAAAATCACTCGACTTAGCAATCAAACAAATCGATAAAGCATTTGGTAAAGGTGCTTTAATGCGTTTAGGGGATAAAGAGATAGAACCGGTACAGGCGATTTCGACAGGTTCTTTAGGATTAGACCTTGCTCTTGGTATCGGTGGAGTACCACAGGGAAGGGTTATCGAAGTTTACGGACCGGAGAGTTCTGGTAAAACTACTTTAGCACTACAGATCACTGCAGAATGTCAAAAAAACGGTGGTGTTTGTGCATTTATTGATGCGGAACATGCTTTGGATGTTATATATGCAAAAAACCTTGGTGTAGATATAGATAATTTACTTGTATCTCAACCTGATTACGGTGAGCAAGCTTTAGATATTGTTGAAACTGTTGCAAGAAGCGGTGCCGTTGATCTAATAGTAGTTGATTCTGTTGCGGCACTTACACCAAAAGTTGAGCTTGAAGGTGAAATGAATGACCAACAAGTGGGTGTACAAGCAAGACTTATGTCAAAAGCGTTGAGAAAACTGACTGGTGTACTTAATAAGATGAACTGTACAGTTATCTTTATCAACCAAATTCGTATGAAAATTGGTATGATGGGTTATGGTTCTCCTGAAACAACAACAGGTGGAAATGCATTGAAATTCTATGCATCTGTAAGAATTGATGTTCGTCGTATAGCATCACTGAAGCAAGGTGAAGCACAGATTGGTAACCGTGTAAAAGCAAAAGTTATAAAAAATAAAGTAGCACCACCGTTTAGACAAGCTGAATTCGATATTATGTTTGGTGAGGGTATCTCTAAAGAGGGTGAACTGTGTGACTACGGTGTAAAACTTGATATCATCGATAAAAGCGGTGCATGGTTTAGTTATGGTGAAACAAAACTTGGACAAGGGCGTGAAAACGTGAAGCTTAAGTTTAAAGAGGAACCTGAATTGGCTCGTGAGATCGAAGAAAAGATAAAAGTTGCTATGGGAATGAGCTCTCTTATGACTATGGATACATCAGAGATAGCTGAAGCGACAGAGGATGATCTTTAGGCATAAACTAAGATTTAAACAAATTTTGCTAAAATTGCACCAATAATTTATAAAAAGGCAGATAAATGTTCATAGATGACGTAAGTGCAATTGAAGTGATGGATTCTCGTGGTAATCCAACTGTAAAAGCTACAGTTAGACTAAGCGATGGTACAGTTGAGAGTGCAATTGTACCAAGTGGTGCAAGTACTGGTAAACGTGAAGCATTAGAGCTTCGTGACGGTGGCGATAGATATATGGGTAAAGGTGTTTTAAAAGCAGTTGAGAATGTAAATACTCAAATCTCTGATGCTTTAATCGGTATGAGCCCATTCAATCAAGCTATCATTGATGCTACAATGAAAGAAGTTGATGGAACTGACAACTATTCAAATTTAGGTGCAAATGCAGTACTTGGTGTTTCAATGGCTGTAGCTCGTGCTGCTGCTACAAGTTTAAATATCCCTCTTTACCGTTATTTAGGTGGTGCTAATGCTATGGTTATGCCTGTACCTATGCTTAACATCATTAACGGTGGAAGCCATGCTGACAACTCAGTAGATTTCCAAGAATACATGATTATGCCAGTAGGTTTTAATGATTTTGCAGAATCTTTAAGAGCATCTGCTGAAGTGTATCATAACCTCAAAAAGATTTTAAAAGATAAAAACCATAATACTGCACTTGGTGATGAAGGTGGTTTTGCACCAGATCTTAGTTCAAACGAAGAGCCTATTCAAGTTATCATGGAAGCGATCGAAAAAGCTGGATATAAAGCTGGTGAGCAAATTGCAATCGCATTAGACGTTGCTTCTAGTGAACTTGTAGTTGATGGCGGATATAGACTAGAGAGTGAAAACAGAACTGTGACTTCAGAAGAGTTAGTGGCTTACTACGAAGATTTATGTGCTAAATATCCAATCGTTTCTATCGAAGACGGTTTAAGTGAAGATGATTGGGACGGTTGGAAAATTCTTACTGAGAGACTTGGTGATAAAGTACAGTTAGTAGGTGATGACTTATTCGTTACAAATGCAAGCATCTTAAACGAAGGTATCCAAAAAGGTATTGGTAATGCTATCTTAATTAAACCTAACCAAATCGGTTCTGTAAGTGAGACAATGTTAACTGTTCGTCTTGCACAAAGAAACGGGTATAAATGTGTAATGTCTCACCGTTCTGGAGAGAGTGAAGATGCATTTATCGCTGATTTCGCTGTGGCATTAAACTGTGGTGAAATCAAAACAGGTTCTACTGCACGTGGTGAGAGAACTGCAAAATATAATCGTCTTCTTGAGATAGAAAACGAAGTTTTTTACGGTGAGTATTTAGGTTCTACACTTTTTAACTAAGAGTTATTATGCAGCAAGAAGAACTTTTTGAGGAGATAGACACTCAGCAGAATATTGTTCAAAAATATCTCGGCTTGTCTCTAAAGAAGTTCTTTTTACTTGTTTTTATTGTTATAACTTTTGGTATCTACTTAGGTATTATCCTTTACGGAACCAATTCCGTAGAGGTATTGCTCAATCTTCAAGATTATGAAACATATCTTCAAAATGAAGTCGTAAGGCTTAAATCTGAAAATGCTGAATTGCAACGTGAATATTTTGAGCTTAAAGAGATCTCTGCACAGTAAAAGGGATTTGTGATATAATGGTTATAAAAAATAGGTTTTATAATGATTAGGCAGTTTTTTTTATTGTTCTTATTTTCTACAATACTCTTTTCAAGAGAAAATCCATTTTTCCCAATAGAAGCAGAAGATATACCGCTTACTACGAATCAATATCAAGAAGATGTGCCGTTAAAACGTGCTAGCATTAAACTTCCTTCAACAGCAAGAACCATTGAAACTGTTACTATTAGCTATAAAAATTTGGACGGTAGTATCGCAAATAAAACCATAGAACTGCAAAATAGTATAGATTGGCATTTACCTATATTTATAACACAAACCTATCAGGATGAAACCAATATTAAAAAACCTGCTAAAGCAGAAACAAAAATAGAAGTAAAAAAAGTTTATAAAGAGATGGCATCATTGCCGTTTATAAAATTTAAAATCTATAAGAATGAAATTAAGATAGATACTAAAGATAAAATACTACGTGCATTTTTACTTGTAAATCCACACAGAATAGTATGTGATTTTAAAAGAGAGACTAATATTAGAAGTTATGTAAAAAAAGTGAAGGGTGAAGATGTAACGCTTATAAAAGTGGGTACACATAAGGGCTACTACAGAGTTGTTATAGAACTTGATGGAAGCTATAAATATAGAAAAACCTCTACAAAAACGGGTTATCTATTCACTCTTTATTAAGAAGCAGGCAGGGCATGAATATACTCCTTTTACTTTTTACTTTAATATTTATTGATGCAAATGCAGATACTATTACTAATATTCCAAAAAATATAAGCGTTAAAGCGAAAAAAGAAAGGTTTTATACTTTAGTCGTTCCCATAGTAAATAAAATCTATGAAGAAAGATACAAGACTTATAAAAAAATAAGTACGGATTTAAATCAAAACAGCAATATTGAAAAGATAGAAGAACTCAAACAATATTATAAAGTCAACACAGATGAAGAACTGTTAATGGCTCTAAAACCGCAACCGAAAAGTATAACAATTGCACAAGCTGCTATGGAAAGCGCATGGGGAACTTCACGTTTTTTTACCCTTGGGAACAATTTATTCGGCATGTGGAGCGTCAGTAAAAGTGAACAGCGTATTGCCGCTAAAGAAAAAAGAGATAACAACACAACGGTATGGGTAAAAAAATATAGCTCTCTTGAGGAATCTGTAAGAGGTTATTATTTGACGTTAGGGCGCGGAAAACGTTATCAAACATTACGTGAACTGAATTTTACTAGTAATAATGTGTTTGAAATAGTTAAGGGCTTAGATAGATACTCCGAACGTGGAGAGTCGTACGTAGATGAAATAGCGAGTATTATTAAATATAATAAGCTTACGAAATATGATAAAAAGCAACGCAACTAAGTTATAATTACACTGATGGAAGAGATAGAAAAATATTTAAAAACGCATGATGATGTAGAGATGCATCCATCAGATATTGCAAAACTTTTAAAAGAGCTAAATGCAGAAGAGTTTAAGCGAGCCATAAAACTTGTCCCTAAAGATATTGTCGGTGACGTTGCACTTGCACTCCCTGATAGATTTTTTGAAGACGTAGTAGGCAACTTAAGCATTGATGAACTTTTACATGCCGTTAATGAACTAGAAACAGATGACCAAGTTGAATTTTTAGAAGAGTTAGAAGATATAGATGAAGAGGTCGCTGCAGAGGTCTTCAAAAAGCTTGATGAAGAGAATAAAGAAGAGATTGAAACGCTTCAAAGTTATGATGAAGATGAAGCTGGTGCTTATATGCAGCTTGAGGTTTTTACATCGTATGAGGATGAAGTTGTTCAAGATGTAATCAAAAGGTTTGCGAAACTTCGTAAAGAGCATGAACTTGAAAATGTACAAAACCTTTTTGTAGTTGATAGACGAGATAAACTTTTATATGCTGTAGGTTTGGATGACCTTTTAATTTTTAATTTTTCAAAAACAATTAAAGAAAATATTGAAGAGAGTGAGGAATCATTTGAGCCTAAAGTAGGACGTGATACGGAAGATATTAAAGAAGTTGTTCACTATTTTGAAGAGTATGACCTCTCAGTTATGCCGATTGTAAACGGTGATGGAAAACTTTTAGGGCGTATTACATCGGATGATATTTATGATATTATTAACGAACATGCAACGGAACAGATGTATAAACTCGCGGGTGTTGATGATGATGCAGAAGAGGATGATGTATTAGTGGCAGGGCAAAAGCGTGCTACATGGCTTGGAATAAATCTTCTAACGGCGATAATAGCATCTTTTGTAATCGGAATGTTTGAACAAACACTGCAAAGCCTAGTGGCACTTGCTGTATTAATGCCAATAGTCGCATCAATGGGAGGTAATGCAGGAACGCAAACGTTAACGGTTGTTGTACGTCAATTAGCTTTAGGAGATATCTCTAACGGTGATGCGATGAGGATCTTGAAAAAAGAGATTTTTATTGCACTTATGAACGGACTGCTCTTTGCTATAGTCATGGGACTTATAGCATGGATGTGGTTTAATATAAGTATGCTAGGAGTCGTTATAGGATTGAGTATGATCATAAACTTGTTAATGGCAGGTTTTTTTGGGGCCGTAGTGCCACTAGGACTTAAGGTGCTAAAAATTGATCCGGCAATCGGAAGTACGGTAATATTGACAACCGTAACCGATGTAGTTGGTTTTTTTAGTTTTTTAGGCTTAGCAACATATATTTTATTATAAAGAGAGTAATCGCTTGGATCTATTGATACTATTTTTCCTTCTTTCAGTTGGTGTATCGTTTTTATGTTCAGTATTAGAATCTGTACTTTTATCTATTAGTATGTCGTACGTCGCAGTAATGGAGAAAGAAAGACCAAATATAGGTAAATTGCTTCGTATTCAAAAAGAAAATATAAATAAATCTATCGCTTCTATTTTAATCTTAAATACTATTGCAAATACATTGGGTGCCGCTGCT
>JBFEUD010000019.1:0-16794 GCA_041547625.1 Sulfurimonas sp. | reverse complement strand
TATGCAAAATTCTCCCATCTCGAACATCTTTTTAGATGGGAGAGAGTTTTTTATAAAACGTGATGATATTATTGACAGATACTTAGCGGGAAACAAATACAGAAAACTCTATACACTCCTTCAAACTCCACAAGAACAATACAATACAATTATCTCTTACGGTGGAACCCAATCTAATGCAATGCTTTCTCTTGCAGCACTATGCAAAAAAAAATCATGGAAATTTATCTATTATACAAAACCGTTAAGTGATATTCAAAAAAAACAAACTACAGGAAATTTTTACGAAGCACTCTCTTTGGGCATGGTACATCATGAGATTGAAGAAGTGCTTTATAAACATTTTATAGCCTCTTTACGTTTGAGTTTAGATGAGAAAAGCTTAGTAGTAGATCAAGGGGGTGCCACGAAAGAAGCCAAGGAAGGTCTATCCGTTTTAGCCAAAGAACTTAAAGAGCAGAAAAGCTATTTGGCAGAAAATAATATTATGGCATTAGCTACCCCTTCTGGTACAGGAACGACAGCACTCTTTTTAGCACTGGCACTGCCTGAGTATATTATCTATACGACTCCGTGTGTCGGTGATGTAGAGTATCTGAAGTCTCAAATGCTTTCTTTGGTGGAGGAGTTGCCGAAAAACCTACATATACTCGCACCAAAGAAAAAATACCATTTTGCAAAACCGTATAAAGAATTTTATGCATTGTATAATAAACTACTGGATGCAGGAATTGAGTTTGACCTTTTATATGCACCCCAGATGTGGGAGTGTTTGCTTGAACAAACACAAGAGAATATTTTATATATTCATAGCGGGGGAGTTACAGGTAATAGCTCTATGCTAGCAAGATACGAAAAAAAGTTCAATGCGACTTAAGTTGCATTAGGTGATCAAAAAAGGTTGTAAACTTATACCTAGAAAACTAAAAGGATTTAAAGATGAGTAATAATATTTTTGAAAAATTAACACATAATATGACACAAGCAATAGAAAGTGCAGTATCTTTAGCACTACATAATAAAAACCAAGAAGTTAATGCTGAACACTTTTTATGGGCACTACTTACAAACCATGATTCTGTACTCAATCAGATGTTTAACAAGATGGGGATCGATAAGGTGGCTATGGAATTAGATGTAAAATCTATGACAGAAAAACTTCCAAAATCATCTTCTGTATCAAAAGAGAATATCAGACTATCGCAAAATTTTGTTAGAACACTCGAAAATGGTATAGGTCTGATGACAAAAAACGGAGATTCTTACCTTGCAGTTGATACATATATTTTAGCAAATTTAAAAACTGAACCGTATGAAACACTATTTAAAAAATATATCGATGTGATGAGTCTGGAAAAAGAACTCGAAGCATCTCGTGGCGGAGCAAAAATTGACTCACAAACTGCAGATGAAAATTTGGAATCTCTTTCAAAATACGGAGTTGATCTTACTAAAGAAGCGGCAGAGGGTAAACTCTCCCCGGTAATCGGACGCGATGAAGAGATCACGCGTATGATGCAAATTTTAATTCGTAAGACAAAAAACAATCCAATGTTGCTTGGTGAACCAGGAGTCGGTAAGACGGCACTTGTAGAAGGCTTAGCACAAAGAATCTATAATAATGAGGTACCGACATCTCTGCAAAACAAACGTGTAATTGCATTAGATATGAGCTCGCTTGTAGCAGGTGCGAAATACCGCGGTGAGTTTGAAGATAGACTAAAAGCTGTGATCGATGAAGTAAAAAGTTCTGGAAATATTATCCTATTTATTGATGAGATTCACACTATTGTAGGAGCTGGGGCATCAGAAGGTAGTATGGATGCGGCAAACATTTTAAAACCGGCTCTTGCCCGTGGTGAATTACACACAATAGGGGCAACAACTTTAAAAGAATATAGAAAATATTTTGAAAAAGATGCAGCACTGCAACGCCGTTTCTTGCCGATTCAATTAGATGAGCCTACAGTCAATCAGTCACTGCAAATTCTTCGTGGGATTAAAGAGAGACTTGAAGCACACCACAATGTAAGTATTACAGACTCTGCATTAGTAGCAGCAGCACGTTTGAGTGACAGATATATCGCAGACAGATTTTTACCAGATAAAGCGATCGACTTAATCGATGAAGCGGCAGCTGAGCTTAAAATGCAGATAGAATCTGAACCAAATGAACTAAGTGCGGCAAAAAGAAAAGTAAGTGAGCTGATGGTTGAAAAAGAGGCGCTAAAGATGGAAAAAACGCCATCAAACGAGAAGCGTTTAGGTGAGATCGAAAAAGAGCTGGCTGATGTCAAAGAGGATCTGCGTAAATTAGAATCTCAGTTTGAGAGTGAAAAGCAGGTGTTTGAGAGAATCTCCGGTATTAAAGGAGAAATTGAGTCTAAACGCCGTGAAGCTGAACAAGCAAAAACACAAAGTGATTTCAATAAAGCTGCTGAGATTGAATATGGAACGATTCCAAAACTGATCGAAGAGGAAAAATCCCTTAATGCTCAATGGGATCAGATGCAAGAATCTGGAACACTTCTGAAAAACTCTGTTGATGAAGAATCTATTGCATCAGTAGTATCACGCTGGACACATATCCCTGTTAATAAAATGCTTCAAGCTGAACAGGAGAAGATTTTACATGTTGAAGAGGAGCTAAATAAAGATGTTGTAGGGCAGTCTAAAGCTACACATGCAGTAGCGCGTGCTATTAAGAGAAACAAAGCAGGTCTTTCTTCTGCCAATTCTCCGATAGGCAGCTTCTTGTTCCTAGGCCCAACTGGTGTGGGAAAAACTCAAACTGCTAAAACTTTAGCGAAGTTCCTGTTTGACTCTGAAGAAGCACTCATAAGAATAGATATGAGTGAATATATGGAAAAGCATGCAGTTTCACGTTTAGTAGGTGCTGCTCCAGGATATGTAGGGTATGAAGAGGGTGGACAACTTACAGAAGCAGTTCGTCGTAAACCGTATTCCGTAGTACTGTTTGATGAGGTTGAAAAAGCACACCCTGATGTATTTAATATGCTTCTACAAGTTTTAGATGACGGGCGTTTAACAGACAATAAGGGTGTAACTGTTGACTTTAGTAATACTATCATCATACTGACGTCAAACATCGCTTCAGATAAGATTATTAACAATCCTGAATCGCCTGAGCTTGAAGATATGGTAATGGGTGAATTAAAACAGGCTTTTAAACCTGAATTTTTAAACAGACTTGATGATGTAGTTATCTTTAACGCACTTGGTGCTGAACAAATCAGAGGTATAGTTGATCTCTTCTTTAGTGAGATTCAAGCTAAAGTAAAAGACAGAGATATTGAGCTTACACTGAGTGATGATGCAAAAGCGTATATTGCCGAAGCAGGTTTTGATCCTGTATATGGTGCAAGACCGCTTAAACGTGCTCTTTATGAGATCGTAGAAGACAGACTTGCTGATCTTATCTTAGAGGGTAAAGTAAAAGAGGGCTCTAAAGTTGAATTTATTGTAAAAGATCAACTGATAGACGTAGTACTTAAATGATCTTCTATAGGCAGAGGCTTTCCTAAGTGAAAGCCTTGCGCATAATCTACACCCAGACTTTTTACCATATCTAAAATATCTTCTGAAGAAACAAACTCCGCAATTGTTTCAACATTCAGTTTTCTTGCTAAACTCACTATAGTCTCCACCATAATTTGTGAACTTATATCCCTGTCTATATTTGAGATCAACGAAGAATCTATTTTAATATAATCAACAGGCAGATGAAGAATATGTGTAAAGTTGGAATAACCGCTTCCGAAATCGTCCAGAGCTATTTTGATACCGTAACTTCTAATTTTCATACAGAAAGAATATACCTCTTCATAATTATCAAAATCTTCTGTTTCTAAAAGCTCTATCGTTAGTAATTCTCCGTATTCAAACTGATCTAAAACAGAATAGAGGTATTGCACGGTTCTTTCGTTTTTAATATCGGTAAGTGATAAGTTTAGTGAACATGCAACTTGATATTTTGTAATGGTATCGAGTGTATTATGTAGTATCTGTTTAGTCACTTTATAATAAACACGATTTTGTTTTGCAATGTCTAAAAATTTGAAAGGAGGCGTAATCTTTCCATCTTCATCGATAAGTCTTACAAGTGATTCGTACTTTAACTCTTTAGTAGTGTCTTGAATAGGTATAATCGGTTGAAAATAGGAAGTAAGCCCATGATTATTAAGTACATGAAGCAGTGTCTTTTGGATCTCCAAATCCTCTTTATGTGAATGCTCTAGCTTTTTATCATCTTCAAACACTGAAATAGGAATATTTTTCTTCTTGGCATCTTTGAGTGCCATATCCGCATAGGCAAGCATTTTATCTTCACCGCTAAAAGTAATACCTGAACTCATAATAAACTGATAGGACTTGTCTTCATAATAAAAGGTAGTGCTTTTAAAGCTATTTAGAATGCTTTCTATAAAGCGTATAAAATTATCATGACTAATCTTTTTCTCTGTAGAGGCTATAACAAATTCATCTCCCCCTAAATGATATAGGAGAAACTCTTCCTCTTTTAGATACTCTTTAAGCCATTGTGCAGTCTGTCCAATAGCAACATTACCTAGCTCTTCACCATAAACATCGTTAAAAGATTGAAACTTGTCAATATCTAGAATTGCCATTTTGAAAAACTCTTGTTCACTACTATCTTCCAAAAGACTATTTCTATTTGGCAGACCACTTAAAAAGTTTGTATAGATCTTTTTACGCAATTCTTGAGATTTTTTTTCGATCTCTTGTTCCAAGTTTTCACTATAAAGTAGTAGTTGAGTTTGAGCTTCTTTCAAACTTTTTTGTGCTTTTTCTTTCAAGAGAAGCTGTTTTGATATTTTTAGATTTGAAGAATGGAATTTTAAGATCGAAATAGTAATTAAAAAGGTAGCTAAAATAAATGAAAAAACAAGGACTAATGAACTTTGCTCATTTGTCTCTTGTAAGGCTGCTATTTGTTTATTCTGTGAGCTTTTTACCTGTTCCATCAAAATAGAGATATCGTGAGAAAATTTACTGCTTATCATATCAAAGCCTATTAAAGCATCTTTAATATCTTCAGTATCATTAGAATTAACGGCTGTAATAAGAGATTCCTCTACAAGTTTGTAACCGATTGCACGTTTTTCTATAGTATTGAGAGTTTTTTCTAACACTTTAAAAAAGTCGGGTTTATCTTTAATGAGTTGTTTTAATTCATGGATATAGCTTTGAATTTTATTTTGGGATTCTCGCATATTTAAAAGGTCAAGATTGTTATGAAGTGTAAGATATTGAAGAATATCTGATTGGTTTTTTTTGACCGTATAGTTAAGACTATTGGCATGATAACTCAATGACACTTGATCCTGAGAAAGCTCGTTTAACAGTGTACTGCTTCTCTCAAGATTTTTGTAACTGAAGACCAGAGAAGAGATAAGCAGTGCAAAACTTATAAAAAGTGTATAATAGACCCACTGCTGAGATTTTAATTTCATTAAAATTTAGCCTCTAGATTAAGATAATAAATATTTTGTCTTGCATCTTTAGTTTGCGGTTCCCCAAAGTGCCAACCACTACCTGTATATTTTTCTTTCATAGAAAGAAAGCCAACTTTGGCATTGAGCTGTCTATAAAAGTTCCAAGTACTATAAACTTCTACTGCATCTCCGCGAAGAGCTAGTTTATTAAAAATATCTTCCGCACCCTGTGTCGCTGCAAACCAATATTTACTTCCATAGTTGTATTCAGCACCGATTGCCAAAGTAGGGATAGGATTGTATTTCCCTCCTATGTAAAAAGAATAGCCCATTTTGCCAAGCATTGTACCGCTTGCATAATCTTCTTCTGTAAAGCCTGTATAGTTATGATCTGTAGTACCTTCTGTGATATTTACTATTTTGTAGTCGTCACGTGCACCGTTTGCATTTGGACTCGATGCTGCAGTATGAATAAAGAAAACGCTAGAAGTATCCAAAAAGTTATTGATATCTAGCCCGATACCGTATGTTGTCATACTCCCAAGATCATGAGCATATGAAGCATCAATGTCTGGACCTAGATAAGGATGGGCTTTTAGGTGATCTAAAAGATTGACTCCGAAAGAGAGTAAAGAACGACCTAGAAAATTAAAACTAACATCACTATATAGACCGTATACATTTGCATTGTCTATATTTTCACGGTTACATTGATAAGGATAGAAATTCTCTTTCAGTGTATAAGCTTTTGCGACAATTGCTCTTACATACATAGTATCGTATAAATTTTGCGTCGCTATCAGTCCGTATGTATTCATATCAAAGACAAGTGCAGGGAACATTGAAGAACGTTGTTTGTTTTGTGCATAGTGCATTGGTGTCCCACCGGTAGTTGGTAATATACCGAAGCTTAGTGTAAAATTACCTCCATTATGTCTGTTTGGTGTGTAATCAATATAGGCCCTATCTACATCAAAAGCACTTCCCCCTGCGGCTGATTTGATATCTCTTGATAAAATACACAATCTTTCATTTGTTTGTGAAGAGTTAGCATACAATAAGCGTCCATAAAATTTTACGTCATCAAATTCACCCTGCATATTTAAACGCATTCTGACATAACCTGAAGCATCAAAAGCTTTACTGTATCTATCACGTCTTGGAAGACCGTTATAGGGACTCAAAGGATCATGAATTAAAGTACTGTCACCATTATCTCCAATAAGTCCTGAAGTATAGTCCATTTTTTGAACAGAGAGTAAGATTTCAGGAGATAAAGATATTTTGTCTAGAATGGAGTGTTTTTCATTTTTTTCTATAATAGGGAAATGTTCATCTACATCTTCTTGTTGTATTTTGACTTGCTCTTTTAGTTGTGAAATTTGCTCTTCTAAGTTTTTGATTTTTATTAATATATCATCAGAACTAAAAAGCAAAAAAGGGAATAGGATTAAAAGGGGGATACGTTTCATTTATAATACTCCTGGTACAATGGGTTGTTCAGAGTCTGCAGCATGCTCTATGAGATACTTTTTTAGTTTGTCTCTGGTTGTTTTGTCTAGTTTTTCTAACTTATAACGCTGAAGATGACGTTTGGAAGAGAAGACTCTTTTCCATTGAACAGTGGCTTTTTCACCACCGTATAAATTGAGTTTTTTTGCAATGGTTTCAATCGGTTCAGCATATGATGGTAACGCCAGTAAAGGCGTAAAAGTTATAAAAGTAAGTAGAAAAGTTTTTAATGTTTTTCTCAAAATGTTACAATCCTTTGTTCTCTTTCCTTAAAGAAAAAACATTATAACACAAGATTTATGGAAATTTATCACATTTTAAGATGAAATGATACAAATGTTTCAAAAACAACCTTAAAGAGTGTTTAAGTAATATTTTTGTAAAATTGCGCTCTTAAATTAAAAAAGGATATGTCCCAATGAAAAGAACATACCAACCACATAATACGCCTAGAAAAAGAACACACGGTTTTAGAGCTAGAATGGCTACTAAAAATGGTCGTAACATTATTAACCGCCGTCGTGCTAAAGGTCGTAAGAAATTATCAGTATAAGCGGGTTTAATATACTAAAACTTCATAAAGAGTTTCAGTATATTTATAACAAAGGTAAAAACCAGCATTCAGCGAATGTAGTAGTTTTTTATCTTCCACAAGATGGAATTCGCAAAGTTGGTTTTACTGCTACTAAAAAGATAGGAAATGCAGTAAAACGTAATCGTGCAAAGCGTAGAATGCGTGCACTCTTTCGCGAATTTTCTGCTAATCTTCAAGACGGTAGTTATATTTTTGTTGCAAAAGCAGCAATTGTAACTGCTGACTATCAAAACATTCAAAATGATTTTAAAAAAATTCTTTCCCGTTCGAAAACTCTTGCTTAAAATTTTATGGCTTTACCAGAAATTTTTTACCTTAATTGGCTACGGTTCGTGTCGATACTACCCAACGTGTAGCGAGTATGCAAGAATAAATTTTGAAAATAATTCACTTTTAAGTGCTTTTTATAACTCTTTGATTAGAATACTACGTTGCAATCAACTTTTTGACGGTGGAATAGAGTATCCTCTTTTAGATAATCTTCGTTTAAAGCCCTCAAAACTTGAGTTTGATTCTATAAAATACTGGCTGGTTCCCAATAAAAAGAACCGTTACTATATTATTAAAAATTTTTCATATAAAGGGTAATTTGTGTTTGATAAAATGACACCAAATCAAAGACTATTAGTAGCTGTACTAATATCTATAGTTTTTTTCGTTGCTTATACGGCAATTTTTCCACCGGAACAACCACAACAAGAACAACAATCGGTATCGACAGCTAAAACTGAAAAAGTTTCTGTAGAAAAAGTAAGCGGACATCAAATTTCAGAAGCTGAAAAAGCAGATACTACAGCTTCAAGCGAACTAGTTGTTATTAAAAATGAAAAGTTTATTCTTAAGATTGATTCATTAGGGCGTATTTCGTCAAAAGAGTTATTAGAAGAGAAATTTAGAGATGCTGAAGATCTTCATGCGCAAATCATTCCTCAAAACGGAACAAAACCGCTTTATGTAAGATTTATTGACAAAGCCATAAATGAAGAAGCATTAAAAACTCCATATACGGCAAATATCTCAAATGTTGAACTAACAGCTGAAAAACCTGTAGAGGTGACTTTAACACAAACACTATCTGAAGTGACTGTTACAAAGTATCTGAAGTTTTATGCTGACGGACACTATGATGTAAAAATTGACACATCAGCACCTGTAAGATATTATGTATATATCGGTGACAGACCTAGAATTACTGAACAGCTTATGACAGTTGTCGGTTCAATGGTATTTACAAATGATGAAGTAGCACATATTACTGAAGATGGTGAAGCTGAAGGGCGTAAACTGTATCAAGGTGTTGAGCTTGCTTCATCATTTGATCAATATACGGCAACAATTATGTACGGATTTAATGCTGATACAAATGTAATTGTAGAGCGTGGATTTGATAATAACCCTGTTGTATATTTTGAAGCTGAAAATAACAATGAATTTCATGGGTATATAGGACCAAAAGAGTATAAGGTTTTAAAGGGTATTAATCCTGTTTTAGTAAACGCTATTGAGTACGGATGGTTTACATTTGCTGCTAAACCTTTATTCGCTCTACTTTCATGGTTATACGGAATTTTCGGTAACTGGGGATGGGCAATCATCGGACTAACGTTTATCGTAAGAGCTGTACTTTATCCACTGACTCATAAGGGGATGATGGGTATGCAGAAGATCAAAGAGCTTGCTCCTCAAATTAAAGAAATCAGAGAGAAGTATTCTAAAGATCCTCAACGTATGAATGCGGCTACTATGGAGATGTATAAGAAGCATGGTGCAAACCCACTTGGTGGTTGTCTGCCGATGTTATTACAAATTCCAGTATTCTTCGCAATTTACCGTGTACTTTTAAATGCGGTAGAGCTTCAAGGAGCAGAGTGGATCTTATGGATTGATGACTTGTCGCGTATGGATCCATACTATATTTTACCGATTTTAATGGGTCTGTCAATGTTCTATCAGCAACATATTACGCCGAATAACTTTACGGATCCTATGCAAGAGAAGATTTTTAAATATCTTCCTGTGATATTTACATTCTTTTTTATTACATTTCCATCAGGACTTGTGCTATACTGGTTTGTTAATAACTTATTCTCTATAGCACAACAATTTGTTGTGAATCAACAATTTAATAATGCGAAAGATGCAAAAGCAGCTCTAGAGAAAAAAAACGGGAAGTAAAGCATGATCAAAATTGAGTCTGTCACTTTAGAGCAAGCGTATCAAGAGGCTGCAAAGTCTCTTGAGTGTTCTGTTACTGAGCTTGCTGTCGAGGTTGTTCAAGCGCCAAGCACGGGCGTATTTGGCTTTTTTAAGAAAAAAGCAGTTATTGTAGCGGCAGTTAAAAAAGATACTGCACCAAAAGAGAAACAAACAAAAAAATCTGAACCGATTATTCTTAATGATATGATTTTACCTGAGTCATTTGTAAGTGATCAAGATGAAGAGTTTGAAGAAGATTTAGCTAGCGGACTTGATTATACTGCTGATTATGATGATTCATATGATGAAATAGACTACAATGAAGAACTGAGTGTAGACATTGATGAAGTTATTGCAGAAGTAAAAAAAGATATAAATCAGCTTTTCGCTTCAATGTGTTTTAAAATTGATGAGATTGAAGTAAGTGCGTATGATGATGAGACACTTCTTATTGAATTCAAAGGTGAAGATGCTGCACTTTTAATTGGAAAAGAGGGATACAGATATAAAGCACTCTCATATATGCTCTTTAACTGGATCAATGCAAAATATAATTTACAACTTCGTTTAGAGATAGCGGAATTTTTGAAAAATCAAGAAGAAGCTATAGCTAAATACCTTGAAGGTGTTTACACTATTATTGAGCGTGAAGGTCGAGCGCAAACAAAAATATTAGATGGTGTCTTAGTACAAATTGCTTTGAAAGAATTGCGTAATAGATACCCGGACAAATATGTTGTAATCCGTTCTACAAAAGAGGGATTAAAATATATAATCGTAAATGATTATCACGCATAATTATGGATAACGATACAATAGTAGCCATTGCCACAGCCAACGGCATAGGCTCAATAGCAATTATTAGGCTTAGCGGTGACAAAGCGCTTGATATTGCAAAAAAACTCTCACATAAAGAAAATTTCCAAGCAAGATATGCAACTTTAACAACAGTTTATAATAGCGATGAAGAGTTAATTGATGAAACAATCATTATCTATTTTCAAAATCCCCATTCATTTACAGGTGAAGATGTAGTTGAGATTCAATGTCATGGCGGTTATATTGTTGCACAATCTATATTACAAGCTTGTTTAGATGCAGGGGCACGTATAGCAAATGCGGGAGAGTTTTCTAAGCGTGCCTTCTTTAACGGCAGAATAGACCTTTCTGAAGCTGAAGCTATTTCTCAACTTATCGAAGCTAAAAGTGAAGATGCGGCAAAAATTTTGGCAAAACAGGTAAAAGGTTCTTTAAAAGAGTTCATCGAACAAGTACGTGACGAGATTATACATATTTTGGCGTATTCTGAAGTCAGTATAGATTATGCTGAAGAGGACTTACCTGAAGATCTTGTCGAGCAGATTAAATTTAAATTAGAAACTTTGAAAAAACAACTGGATCGTACTTTAGCGGCATCAAAGTCTCGTTCAGGGCTTATGCAAGGTTTTCGTGTAGCTATTGTTGGTAAACCGAATGTTGGAAAAAGTTCTTTGCTCAATGCGCTTCTGAATTATAATCGTGCAATTGTCAGCGATATTGCTGGAACAACGCGTGATACGATCGAAGAACAGGTGAAAATCGGTACACATCTTATTCGTATAGTTGATACGGCAGGAATCCGTGAAGCAAGTGATGAAATTGAAAAGATAGGGATACAAAGAAGTTTAGAAGCTATAGAACAAAGTGATATAGTGGTTTCAGTATTTGACAATTCTCGCGAATTAGATGATGAAGATCGTCAAATATTATCTTTATTGGAAAAAACGGAGAAACAACAGATCCGTATTAAGAACAAAATAGACCTTCCTAAAAAATTAGATCTTAACCTTGATTTTGAATTGGAACTCAATTCGAAAGATGACGTGACGCCTCTTATCAAAAAATTAGAGATGATTATGGACCAGTCCAATGTCAGTGATGAAATAATGTTGATATCGCAACGTCAAATCAGTGCAGTTGAAGAGACAATCAAAAACATAGAAGAAGCATTTATCCCACTAGAAGATCAAGAACTTGAGATCTTCTCTTTTCATCTTAATGCAGCCGTAAAAGCAATGGCAGGGATAACAAGACCATTTGAAAATGATGAGATGCTGGATAAGATGTTCGGATCTTTCTGTTTAGGAAAATAGTTGAAATATATCTCTATTGATTTAGGACTTAAAAGAATAGGTCTCGCATACTCTGCGCATAAAGATATAGTTACTCCATTACCTGCCATAATTCGCAAAAACAGAAATCAAGCAGCTAATGAACTCAAAAATGTGTTAAAAGAATGGGAAGCAGAAGCAATTGTTATCGGCATCCCTTTAGGTGGCAGTAGCGAAGATGAAATGCGACGGAGAATCGAGCACTTTTTAAACCTAGTAGATTTTAAAGGTGATATTTTTTATCAGGATGAAGCTGGAAGCAGCTTAGAAGCGGAAGAGATGATGAAAGGTGAGATGAAATATATTCGTGACGGGCGGGTTGATTCTATCTCTGCTATGATAATACTTCAAAGATTTTTAATGAAAGTATAAGTGATACACTTTATATTAACATTTTTCAATAAAATAAAATTAAGCGGAAAGATACTAGAATGTATCTATGAGAAACTTAAGTGTCGCATTTGAAACAATTCAAGAATTAGAATTATTTATACATGAAAACAGTATAAAAGATAGTGCACGATTACTACTACAACTCTTTTGTGCAAATGTTGACAAAGATTTTATACAAAGTATACAGAGTTTTTTAAATAACAATCTTCCATCTTGTTCTTTAATTGGAACCACTACAGACGGAGTGATAAATGAGTCTGAAATCTATTGTGCAACTAAAAGTGTTGTGACTTTTTCCATTTTTGAACAAACAGACCTCAAAACAAAACTTGTAACTCACGATAATTCGGAAAATTGTAGTTATGATACTGGTATATCGATAGCGTCTGCTTTATATAATGAAGATGTTAAAACAATTATCTGTTTTGCTGATGGATTGAATATAAACGGAGAAGAGTTTATAAGTGCAGTAGAGACGATTATGCCTGATGTAGTTATAGCCGGTGGATTGGCTGGTGATAACGGAGAATTAAAAAATACTTTAGTGTTTGATCGTAAAAAGATCTCAGATAGAGGTATCGTAGCTGTGGCGCTAATCAACCCAAGTTTATTTGTTGGCTCTAACTATAATTTTGACTGGATTCCAATTGGCAAGAAAATGCGAGTTACAAAGGCAGTCAAAAACAGAGTATATGAGTTAGATGGTCAACCGATAGTTGATGTTTACGCAAAATATATGGGGAAAGATTTAATAAAGCAGTTGCCTCATATAGGAATGGAATTTCCATTAATATTGCAAAAAGGTGATGTGTCGGTTGGAAGAGCTGTTATTGCCAAACATGATGACGGTTCACTTACATTTGCCGGGAATATAGATGAGTATGAGATTGTACGTTTTGGAGTTGGGGATATAGGTTCAATTCTTAATAATGCTCGCTATACAGCTCATTCTTTTTTAGAAAAAAAACAGTGTAGAGTTGAAGGAGTATTTATTTATTCCTGTATGGCCAGAAGACGTTTTCTAGACAAGCACGCTACACAGGAACTAGAAAGTATTACTCAGTTAGGAGCGACATCAGGCTTTTTTACTTATGGTGAATTTTTTCACTTTCAGGGAAAAAATCAGTTTTTAAATGGGACAATGACATATCTGATGCTTGCTGAACATTGCACTAAAAGGGATGATTTTAAAATAGACAAGCATAGTTCTGTAAGATCTATCGTTAGAACTACTCAGTATATTTTGGCAAATTTAGTAAATACAATATCCAATGAACTTGCAGAACTTAATGAGAATTTAGAGCAAAGAATCCGGGAAAGTTCAACATACATTTTCAGACAAGCTTACTTTGATAAACTAACAGGTTTGCCAAATAGAATCAGTTTAATTGACACACTAGATAATCATTTAGGGGAGATGGTAGTCTTAATAAACATAGATAATTTTAGTATTATTAATGACTTTTACGGTTATAAAGTTGGAGATCAGATATTAAAACAAATTGCTGAATTACTACAAAAGTACGCCTCTGACTATGAGTTTAAAGCATTCAAACTGCCATCGGATGAATTTGCTTTAATATTGGATATTAAAAACCATCAGGCTGTGATAGAAAAACACCTTAAAGAGTTACTTGTAAAAATAGAAGGGACAAGCTTTGATTTCAAAGGTCATAATATTCATGTAGGTGTAACTATTGCTGCTGCTGTAATAAATGCAGAAAAGACAGGTATGGTAAATGCCGATATGACTTTAAAATTAGCAAGATCAAAAAGAAAGAGTTTTATGATCTTTAATGAGGATTTTCAGCTTGCTAAAAAGTATGAACATAATATACAAATTGCAAACAAAATAAAAAATGCATTAGAAACGGGTAAGATTATTCCTTATTATCAGCCTATTATAGATATTAATACGTTAAAAGTAAAAAAGTATGAAGCGCTGGTAAGACTCAAAGAAGCTGATGGTTCCGTATTAGCTCCGGATATATTTCTAGAACCAAGTCGAAAGATTCGTTTGTACAAACAAATAACAAAGACAATGATAGAACAAACATTTTCCTATTTTAGTAAAAACGGAATGGAATTTAGTTTGAATCTTGATTTTAGTGATATTTCCAGTGAAAGCATACGCGATTTTTTGTGTGCTAAATTGCATGAATATCATGTTGAGGAACAGTTAACTATAGAAATTTTAGAAACTCAGGAGTTCGAAGATCCTAATATTGTCATTGACTTTGTTGAAAGAGTTTCGAAACATAATGTGAAAATTGCTATTGATGACTTTGGAAGCGGCTATGCAAATTTTGAATATCTAACAAATATTCGTTCAGATTTTATTAAAATTGACGGTTCTTTGATTAAAAAAATAGATAAAGATCAAAATGCCAGACTTATTACCGAAACAATTATAGGATTTGCTAAAAAGCTGGATAAAAAAGTTATTGCAGAGTATGTACACTCAAAAGAGGTGTTTGATGTTGTAAAAGAGTTGGGAGTAGATTATGTACAAGGATATTATTTAGGTGAGCCAAAAGAGTCAATATGACTCTTTAAAGCACTTTAAAAAACTCAGCAGCTTCCTCTTCATCATCAGTTAAATTATCAACTGAATAAAGTTCATCTTCAGCGATCATTTTTTTGATTTTTTCCTGACAATAAGCAAATACGACTTCTTTGGCTTTTTCATCATCGGCAATAAAGCCTAAACCGCTGAATTGATAGTGAGGTTCTTCTTGCTCAATACAAAGTAAAGTACCTTCACATTGCTCTTCTATGAGTTCAACAAGTTCGCGGTAAGTGATGTCAAATTCTGTAGCATGCCAGCCCATCATCTCAAGCTCTTTATTTGAGAACTCGCCCACACCGTCCCCTGTTGTGTCATCATATGAAGCCCTAATTACATTTGCACCTATAAGCTCCTGCCAATTTGAGAAAGCTTTGATAAGTACTCTGTCTTCATCTTCAACAACCTGATAGTTTTTACCAAGCATTTCAGCAAGTGTGACAGGTTTTGGCGGCATTAAAGAGTTCACCGGCTGCGGAGTATGTTTTCCAATATAGATAATAGCTTCTTTATCAGCTAAGGGAGTGAAAACGATTTCACCTTTTATATTGATTGCAAACTCTTTTTGAGAATTGATAGCATTGAATAACTCTTGTTTATTTACAATGATAATCTCTTTAAAAAGGTTGAATTTTTTCATAGCAAACCTCGTAATTTTTTTTAGCATTATACAAGTTATGATATTAAGAGAGGAATATTAAAAATAAATCTAAGTTTAGTCTAATAAAAGTTTTACAATATTTTTAGTATAATGCGACAAATTTTTTAAGAGATGACTCTTAAAGTCAAGGGAAAATATAATGGCATTAAACGTATATTATGACAAAGATTGTGATATCAACATCATTAAAGGTAAAACTGTTGCTATGATCGGTTTCGGTTCTCAAGGTCACGCACATGCAGAAAACCTAAGAGACAGCGGTGTTAACGTTGTTGTTGGTTTAAGAAAGGGTGGAAGCTCTTGGGATAAAGCTGCTGCAAAAGGATTTGAGGTTTTAACTGTTGCTGAAGCAACTGCAAAAGCTGATGTTGTAATGATTCTTTTACCGGATGAAAACCAAGCAGAAATTTATGCGGCAGAGATCGCTCCAAACTTAAAATCTGGTGCTACTATTGCATTCGGTCACGGTTTCTCTATCCATTACGGAAGAATTCAACCAGCTGCTGATATCAATGTAATGATGGTAGCTCCAAAAGCTCCAGGTCACACTGTAAGAAGCGAATTTGTAAAAGGTGGTGGTATCCCTGACCTTATCGCTATCGGTTCAAACCCAAGCGGAACTACTAAAGAGTTAGCACTTTCTTACGCTTCTGCTATCGGTGGTGGGCGTACAGGTATTATCGAAACAACTTTCAAAGATGAAACTGAAACTGACCTTTTCGGTGAGCAAGCAGTTCTTTGTGGTGGTGTTTCTGCACTTATCCAAGCTGGTTTCGAAACTCTTACTGAAGCTGGTTACCCAGAAGAGATGGCTTACTTCGAGTGTTTACACGAAATGAAACTTATCGTTGATTTAATCTTCGAAGGTGGTATCGCTGATATGAGATATTCTATCTCTAACACTGCTGAATACGGTGACATGGTTTCTGGACCACGTGTTATCAATGCTGAATCAAAAGAAGCTATGAGACAAGTACTTAAAGAGATTCAAAACGGTCAATTTGCTAAAGACTTCGTACTTGAAGGTCAAGCGGGTTATCCAAGAATGAACGCTGAAAGAAATAATCTTAAAGCACACCCACTTGAAAAAACTGGTGCAAGACTTCGTGAAATGATGCCTTGGATCAAAGCAAACAAAATCGTAGACCAAGACAAAAACTAATTTTTTCTTCTTACTGCACTTCATCTTACGATGATTTGTGCAGTCAGCTACTTTATGTAGCCTCCTTTACAAAAACATCATA
>JBFEUD010000018.1:0-16835 GCA_041547625.1 Sulfurimonas sp. | reverse complement strand
TTCACAAGATGCTTGTCGTTTAATCCGTCTATTCTTTCAATCAATTTTTTCATATTTTCTCCATTTAATATATGTTTAACACTAAATTAATAGCAAGTAATCCCATTAATATTTCAAACCATTGAGCATTATAAATTTCAGCTTTTGCTGTCATTGTTCCAAAATCATTTTCAACAATAGTCGCATAACCAGTTGAAAATGCAAAGATCGACATGAGAACTGCCATAGTTTTCATGGACCCAAGAATTGATAAAACTTGTTTCATATGTTTATCCTTTTAAAAAAAATAATTCTAATGTAGTAAAGATAATGGATGGTAGCAAAATGGCTTTATTTTAGCCTATTTTGCTTTTTGAGGAGAGAAGTCTAGACCTTTAATGAGAACTTCAGTTGTATCATCCTGTTTTTTCTGGACTTGTTTCATAAGGTTTACAGGTCTATCATGCTTGAAGAACTCTTCTTTAATAACATTTCCTGAAGCATCATACCACTTTTGATACCCCTCTTTATAGTTATTTTTATATGTTACGTCGCTAAATAATTTTCCATCATCAGTGTACTCTTTTTGTACACCCTCTTTTTTATTGTGTTTGTACGGAACAACAAGTGCCAATTGCCCGTTATCAAAATACTCTTTTTGTAAACCTTCTTTATTGTCATTAACATAGTTTACTTCATGTTTTAACTGCCCGTTTACATAGTATGATCTCTCTTTCCCTTGCATTTTACCGTGATCGTAATTCATCTTAGCAAGAGTTCGCCCTTTTTTATCGTACCAAATAAGTTCGCCGTCTCTTTTACCGTCAATATAATTAACACTATAAGCCATTTGACCCATTTGATAGTAGATCTTTTCTATACCCTCTTTGATACCTTCTCTCTTATCTGTTCTTGTGCCGTCTCTATAGTTTGTTTCAGCTTTGAGTTCACCTGTTTCAAAATGACTTTTGACAAGTTCAGCGGACAAAGAAACACTCAGACATGAAACAACTAATAATGAGCCTATATATTTATTCATAAAAATTCCTTGATTGTTTTGTACTGCAGATTTTATTCTAGTTAAAATTTATAAACATACACTTTAACTAAAATAAAAACTATCCCAAAAAGGGATAGTTTTAACGATGTGGATTATTTCCACCCGTCTCTTACAACTTTAGCAGATTTATCGTATGGATATTTCTCAACTAACTGTTTTACAGAAAGTTTTTGATCTCCACCTCTCATAAAGTGTGCTAATGTTACTGAAGCCCAGTAATCATTTTCATACTCAGTACCTTGAAGTTGTAATGGAACACCTTTATCGTTAACTGTATGACATGCAGAACATGTTACAGGACCAGCATATTCACCATCTGGTGAGTATTGAAGTGCTTGTTCATGTGTCGTTACGTCGACAGAACGCTCTTTACCATCATATCTTGTTGAATACAGTCCGTGAGTAGACTCGTGACAAGTTTGACATGCAATATCACCATGTGCTTTAGAGTATCTGTATAGTGAATATTTATTTGGTAAATCGATTGGGAAATATTTACCACCAGTGTCTTGCTCAACAAATGGAGCTAAGTGACAATCCGCACAGTGAGGCTCAGACGCTGCTAACCACCAGTCATTACCACCAGAAGCTGCTGCATAAGGAACATCTCCACCCTCTGGATGATTCCAAGGTTTAAGATCTAAAGCACCGTTTTTACCAGCATTTTTAACTAATGTAGCAGATTTATGCTCTGTATAGTATTTTAATACTTCATTGTCACCAGTCGATTTAGGATCCGCAAGTGCAGCAAATCTTTTCGCATCGCCACCAGCAATAGCATCGATCATCTCTTTAAGAGATTTATTTCTTAAAGTTTTACCCTCTTGTTTAGAGTCATGTGTAAGGTTGTCATAGTTTTGGAACTCTTGAGCAACTTTAGTATGACAGTTTGTACAGTATAATCCTCTTAACTCACCAGCATCTTTACCATGTTCGTCTTTAACAGCAACATTGTTATATTGCCATTTACCGTAGTTATTTAAGAAGAACGGAGGTTTAGCATTTGGATTTGAGTGAGCATCACGACGTACATAACATCCACCACCAGATTGTCTGATATCACCTTTAGCAAAACGACCTTCACCATATCTGTCAGTTACTCTAAATGGATTAGAGTCATCATTCATATTAGGGTTTTGGAAGTGTGTCGGGTGACAAGATTGACATGCTTGTGAACGACCAGCAGCATCAGGCATTGGAACCATAGCTAAGTGGAAACCGTGAATAGCTTCAGACAGTGGCTTAGCTTTTACAGCTTTGTAACCAGTTGCCGTAGGACGAGGCTCTTGTAAGTTACCAGAAACATTGTCACCGTGACAGTCAGCACAGTTTACCATACCAGTTTTACCAAGTCTGTTACCAGACGCATTAGATTTGTAATCACTTAAGAAAGTTGTCTTATGGTGAGCATCGTGAAGTGCAAGAATGTTGATACTTGCTTCAGAAAGTCTTGCCATATATTCACTCTCATCAGGATACCCTTTCCAATAGTTGTACTCAGCATCAGATTGTGTTAAACCTTCATCTCTTGCCATTTGTGCAGCTTTACCGTTTCTTGAGTGACAAGCGTAACAGTTAGGAATATCAACTGGGTTAGTACCGAAGTAAGAAACATCTGTACCGTCAGTATTTTTTACACCTTTACCAGTTCTATCGTGCATCTCTACAGTAGAATATTGGAACGGTTGAAAATCTTTTTCAGTAACAGAACGGATTGTACCTCTTCTTGTAGAATCGTTAAAAGCAGTTAACGGAAGTCCAAGTGCATCCCAAAGGTGAGAAGCAGTAAGAACAAGTTTAACATTTTTAACAGGTGGAACAAGAGTGTCCGTCATAACAACGTTTGTACCATCTTTTCCAGCATAGTCCATATATCCACCAGACATAGGTTTACCAGATGGACCTGCATCGATGTTTACAGGAATTTGCATACCAACACGAAGACGATCTTTATCAGTAGCACCTGCAGGAATAGTACCTTCTAAATCTTTATAGATAAAAAGGTGTGTCCATACATAGTTTGCAACGTTATCACCTGCAGAATCTAAGTGACCATCCATGTCAGCATCTTTAGGTACGTTCCAGTATCTCATTTTGTTACCTTCACTATAAGAGTTATCTTTAGTGTAGTAATAAAGCTTCACATCGTCATCCGGACTTAAAAGCTTCGGTAGTTTCCCACTTTTACCAGTTGTGATAGCTTGTGCTTGAATTGAGTTGTATGGTGGAATTACACAACAGTAATCCATCGCAAACCCAACACAGTGCATACCTAATTCGTAGTTAATGAATACATTGTAATCATTTTTTGGTTCATAACCAACTGTTTTCTTGCCGTTAGCGTCAACTTCTGTATACTTCTTTAGCTTATTGAGTTTGAACGGTGGGTTCTTGTCATAAGCCAAAGCAGTAGTTGCAGTCATTGACATAAAAGCAACAGACGCAGCTAGAGATGTTAATAATGTTTTATTATTCATTCTCTGTTTTCTCCCCTTAATTAAAGTTCAAGCCTAGTATTACATTTAATTATTTAATAAAACTTTAAAGAAGTAAGATTTTCTTATATATCACATTTTTCGATATCACAATCTTTTTGATGTGATAGTTATGTGATAAGCACTTAATTTATTCTTATGACTTTTATATAAGCAGATAATATATCTGCATAAAAAAACTTAATAGAGGTCTATTGAGATAACTTTATAAAATTATGTGATGATAAAATTTGATAAACTGATATGTTGAAAATTGAGAAGAGCTAAAACGTAGAAATATGCAAAATTAACGGCAAATATATTGCATTTTTTCAGGATTCCATCTGAACTTATTTGCAACTTTTTTAAATGCTTTTAAAATGATTGTATCGTGTGTATCATGAGAATAAATAACAATCGGAGTGTGATAATATCTATTATAAGAGTCTATAGGATGCAATAAAACATCTTTCCATGTGATTTCTATCTTCCCATCATACGGTTCAAATGCAACTTCAGAGACGATCTCTTTATTTGTTTCCTTACATTTAAAATGACACTCAATCGAAACACTATCTATCTTGACATAATCTAAAAGATAAAGAATTTTCTCATCTATAATAGGCATCGAAATACTCCATAAAAATATTTTCATAGAAGTATTAGCAAAAGTTATTCCAAGTTAATTCTTTGAAAGTGTTATCTCAAATATTTTTTTCTCACCTTTTATAAAATGGACATCTCCTCCATGTGCTTGGGCGATCTGTTTAGACAATACCAGTCCTAAACCGTTTCCTTTTACTTTTGTACTTTTAAAGGCTTCAAAGAGATTTTCTTCATCTGGAATTGCCACACCCGTATCACAAATTTGAAACTTGTGATACTTCGGATCTTCTATATAATTGATCTCTATCTTACCACTTTCGTTTTCATCCTCTTCAATCGCATCGATTGCATTTGCAATAAAGTTGGTAAAAAGCATCTCTAATAAATCGCAATCACCATCTAATTCAATCTCATTTTCAGGGAAAATGAATGTTATATCTTTAGAATATCCGTAATAATCTATAGCCATATCTATAGGTTGGCGTAACTCATTAAAATGGAATCTTCTTTTTTTAACATCTATCCCTTTAGAAAACATCAGTGTCGCTTTAATAATACGGTCAATTCTATAAACAGACTTTTGGATCTCTTCAACAATAGGAAGATTTTCAGGTATTACCCTTTTTTTAAGAGTTGAACTCATTAAAGAGATAGCACCGATCGGGTTACGGATTTCATGAGAAAGGTGTGCAGCCATCTGTCCCATAGTGGCCAAGTTCTCTTTTCTCTTTTGCTCCGTTATATCTGTTGCACTAAGCATCATTTTGTCTTTATATGTAGAGCTTTTTACAATATATGCACGATTTTCAAATTGTATTTCATAATCATCTTCTTGATACTCTATAAGGTTAAGAAGTTTCCATAACTCCCTTGCTTTAGAGTTCTGTAAAAAAACACTATTATCATCATTTAAAATCCAAATAGCATTAGGTAAAAACTCAACAACTTTCTCAACCGTATTTTGCAGATGCTCATACGAAGCTTTTAGTTCATTAAATTCGTTTTCTACTTTATATGTCTGCTCAATTAAAAGATTAAGCTCTTCTACCGTAATGCTCTCACCCATTAGATGTTAAACCCTACTAAAATTTTATATAAACTATATGCATCATCGCTTCCCGCCATCTCACGGATAGAGTGCATACCCCATGTAGGAAGACCAATGTCGATAGTGTCTATCCCAATGCGCGTTGCAGTAATTGGACCTATAGTTGAACCACACCCCATATCACTGCGTGTTACAAACTTTTGGATAGGTTCATTTGCCTCTTTCGCATTTGTTAAAAACTTCGCTATAGTTGTTGCATTTGAAGCATATCTTTGATTTGCATTCACTTTAATTACAACACCCTTATTTATAAAAGGAGTATGTCTTTCATCATGTCTGTCTGGATAGTTTGGATGGATTGCATGGGCATTATCAGCACTGATCATCATAGAGCTTCTTACCATTGCCATATAATCTTCATAAGAAGGGAACATTCTTTTAAGAGTTGATTCTAAAAAGTTCCCCCCTGCTCCACTAGTCGAATCACTGCCAACCTCTTCATGGTCATTTGCAATAAAAATCATAGGCTTGTCATCAGGGATACTGCAAATACTCAGCATACCTACATAACACGAAAGTAAGTTATCCAATCTTGCACTAGCAATAAAGTCATCTTCGAGTCCGACATAAGAAGCATTTTGTACATCATACAGACTAAGTTCGTGTGCAAATATCTCCTCAACATCTTTGATACCTGATTTTTCCAGCTCTTTTTTAATAAAAATATCAAAATCAAAATCATCGTTACAAGTAAATACGGGAGAGATATCTGTTTGCTTGTTAACCGTACGCTCCTTATTTGCTTTATCATCAAGATGAATAGCAAGTGAAGGGATCATAGCGATAGGTTTTCTTATGTCAATCAATGCACTTTGAATCTTTTTAGATGTATCACTGAAGTTAACTCTTCCTGCAAGTCCTAAATCACGATCAAACCAAGGATTAAGTAATAAACCACCGTAAGGCTCAACTGCAAATCTCACCACTCCAAAATCTTTGATAATTGGATTTGGTTTAAGTTTTAAATTTGGTGAGTCGGTATGAGCACCTACCAGTAAATACTCTTTTTCATTTTCAGGATACGTAAAAGCAATAATCGACGAGTCATTTCTCGTTACAAAATACTTTTTCCCCGCTTCTAGATTCCATTTCTCTTTTTCACTCAGTTCTATAAAACCTGCATTTGCAAACATTCCAGCCATATTCGCCGTTGCATGAAAAGGTGTCGGTGAAGCATCTAGGAAACCTAATAGACCTTCATTAAAATCTTGTTTTGTCATTTATAGCCCTTATAAAATATCTATATTTTCATTACCGTCAAGTGCACTTATAAGTGATGTCCCGACTCTGATCGAAGAATCGATCACTACATTATGAAGTTTTGATACAATCATCACTTTTAACTCTCTGTTTCCTGGGTTTTGTCTAATCAAAGTGTATAGATTTTCTAATACATCTGTTCTTTCACTTAGTTTTACCGCTAAAGAGATAGGCTCAAGCGGTGCTTCTTGAATCTCTGTTTTTACTTTTTTACACTCTTTTTTCGCCTCTTTTAGTGACATCAGTTTTGTGACACCGATTCTAGTAAACATCTCCGTATGGGTAATTTTTACTTTAAAGGCAACAGGCTCTTCTAGATCCATCTCTTCAAGCTCTTTGAGTTTGTCTTCAAAAAGCATCATGTCAATGTTTCCATGAAAGTCCATCAAACTGACAATTCCAAAAGGATTCCCTTTTTTAGAGATCTTCTTTTGGATCTCTTCCACTTTACCGATAAAGATAGCGTATGAGCCGTCTTTGATCGACTCAATTTCAGAAGAGAGTGAATAGGTGAGTTTATCCAACTCTTCACGGTAACTATCCATTGGGTGACCCGATACGTAAAAACCTAAAGTGTCTTTTTCAAACTCTAATATCTCTTTTAATTCATACTCATCCGAGTTTGTAAGTTTCAGATCAACTGTTGTTATCTCGGCATCATCACCGAAGAGAGAACCCATGGCATTTTTTCTTGCCTCATTCGCTTTTTTGGCTGTTTCAACAATCTCTTCAATTTGATCGAGTAGAGCCTTTCTAGAGTACCCGTATCTATCAAATGCACCTGCTTTTATGGCACTCTCAATTACACGCTTATTTACTTTTGCCGGGTCAATTCTATTTACAAAATCCTGTAAAGATTTATAATCCCCGTTCTCACGTCTTTCTTGCAGCATAGAGTGAATTGCAGAACTACCGACACCTTTAATAGCACCTAGTCCAAATAATACAACATCCTGACCCTCTTTCTCGATTGCCGAGAACTCTAACTGTGAGTCACAAATATCAGGCGGAGCAAGCTCAATCCCCATGCGTTTTAGCTCATCGATATAACGGACAACTTTTTCAGTATTGTCTTTATCAGACGTTAAAAGTGCCGCCATAAACTCGTTTGGATAGTAAGTTTTTAACCATGCTGTCTGGAACGTTACCATCGCATAAGCAGCCGAGTGAGATTTATTAAAACCGTATCCCGCAAATTTTTCGATCAGTTTAAATAGCTGACTCGCTTTGTTATAGTCAAGTCCGAGCTTTTGGGCACCCTCAGAGAAGATTCGGTTAAACTTATCCATCTCCTCAACTTTTTTCTTACCCATTGCACGACGAACGATATCTGCACCACCTAGACTTAGTCCTCCAACAGTTTGTACGATCTGCATAACCTGTTCTTGATATACGATCATCCCGTAAGTTGGACCCAGTGTATCTTTTAAGATATCGAAACTTACCTCTTCAAACGGGTAGAAAATATCTTTACGCCCGTGTTTACGCTCAATAAAGTCATCCAACATTCCCGATTCCATCGGTCCTGGACGATAAAGTGCAAGAACGGCGATTAAGTCTTCAAAGTTTGAAGGTTTTAGACGTTTATTAAGGTCTTGCATACCAGAAGACTCTATCTGGAACATTCCTATCGTATTACCCGTTTGGATCATCTCATACACTTTTGGATCGTTTTCATCGATCTGTGTCCAGTCAACCTCACGCCCGTAACGCAGTTTTACAAGCTTTTTTGCATTGTCGATTACGTCAAGTGTTTTAAGTCCAAGGAAGTCGAACTTAATTAAGTCAACATCTTCCATATAATTCAACGAATACTGAGTAACAAAAGTATCCTCGCCCGATGGTTTATAGATAGGTGTTTTTTTCCACAGTTCCTCATTTGAGATAACGACACCGGCAGCGTGCATACCCGAGTTACGTTTTAGACCTTCAAGTTTCTTAGCAAACTCCCAAACACGCGCAGCTTGTGGATCTGTATCGATCAGTTCACGAAGTTTCGGCTCTTTTTGAAATGCACCGTCTTTAAACTCTCCACCCTTTTGTTTTCCGTTTAGAGTAATCCCAAGTTCATCAGGGATAAGCTTTGCCATTTTGTCTGCTTGAGAAAGCGGCATATCAAGTACACGTGCAACGTCACGGATAACCCCTTTGGCTAAGAGTGAACCGAATGTAATAATCTGTGCTACCTGATTACGTCCGTATTTACGGGTAACGTAGTCAATTACTTCCCCACGGCGAGCCTGCATGAAGTCCATATCTATATCGGGCATCGATACACGTTCAGGATTCAAGAAACGCTCAAAAAGCAGATCGTATTTCATCGGATCGATATCGGTAATCTCTAGAGCATAAGCGACTAAAGAACCTGCCGCAGAACCACGCCCTGGACCAACAGCCACCCCCATCTTTTTCGCTTCTTTTACGAAGTCCCAAACGATCATCATATATCCTGGGAACTTCATAGAGTTAATGACGTCTATCTCAAATTCCAGACGATCTTTGTACTCTTGATGACGTTCAGGCGGAACTATCTCAAGACGCTTTTCAAGTCCTTCTCTACATTTATATGCAAAGTAATCAGCATCATTTTTATCTGCAGCACTAAGCCACTTCTTCTTATCGTCATCGCTAGCATCAGGTGACAGAGGTGCATCGTCTTGATGATCGATGTTTAAACCTTCCTCTTGTGCATACTCTTTTGTAAATTTAAAGTTCGGCGGTGTCGGTGTTTTTACGATCGGTTCAAACTCTTCACATTTGTCTACAATCTCTTGTGTATGCACAAGTGCTTCAGGAATATCTGCAAAAAGTCTTGCCATCTGTTCAGGTGACTTAATGTAAAACTCATGTACAGAGTGACGCATACGGTTTGGATCGTCGTAAAGTTTATTCATCCCGATACACATAAACGCTTCGTGGTACTGTGCATCGTCTGGAAATGTGTAGTGGGTATCGTTTGTAGCAACGACTTTGATTCCCGTCTCTTTACCGATTTGTAAAATCTGCTCATCGATGTTGAGCTGATCGCCGATACCGTGACGCATAATTTCAAGGTAAAAATCGTCCCCGAAAATCTCTTTATATTCAAGGGCAATTCTTTTTGCTTCGTCATATCCTTTTGCACCGAACTTTAGGTTTCTTTCACTGAGGTTTAAGTGCCAGTTCACTTCCCCCTGCAGACATGCAGATGTACAAATGATCCCTTCAGAGTGTTCACGAAGCACTTCTTTATTGATACGTGGAAAATAATAAAATCCTTCAATAAATGCTTGAGAAGAAAGGTACATTAGGTTTTCATACCCTTTTCTGTTCTTTGCAAATAGACAGATATGAAATCTTTGTTTAGTAGACTTGTCATCCATAGTCTCACCGTTGTGGATATACCCTTCCATTCCAATGATCGGTTTAATCCCGGCATCTTTCATCTGTTTATAAAAATCAATCGCTCCGAACATATTTCCATGGTCAGTCATAGCAACAGATGTCATACCGAGCTCTTTAACGCGAGAGACTAAGTTTGAAAGTTTATTCGCCCCATCAAGCAGTGAATATTCAGTATGTAAATGTAAGTGAGTAAAAGGATATTTTGACAAAATCACAACCTTTATTTTTTAGCAAAAATATATTAAAGAGATTATAGTGAAATTGACTTAATTGGAGGTAAGAAAGTTTATTTTTTAAAGGAGGTGTAAAATAGGAAAAACCTATTTTACTTTTTCTAAGTATTCACCTTCAACAGTGTTTACTTTTACAGTATCACCTTCTAGAACGTGATAAGGTACTTGAATAACTGCACCAGTTTCAAGTGTCGCAGGTTTTTTACTTCCACTTGAAGTATCACCTTTGAAGTTTGGTGGTGTTTCAGCAACAACAAGCTCCATAGTTTCAGGTGCAGTCACAGTGATAGCCTCACCTTTGTAAAATACGATATCTACGCTGATACCGTCTTTGAACCATTTTGATGCATCATCACATTGATCGTGAGTAAGACCAAGTTGATCGTATGTCTCATTATCCATGAATTGGTACATTTCACCGTCATCGTAAAGAAATTGCATAGTTTTGTAAGTAATTTCAGGTACTTCAAACTTATCACCAGCGTGAACAGTTTTTTCAACTACTTTTCCGTTTAGGAAACTTTTAATTTTCATACGAACAAACGCTGCACCTTTACCCGGTTTAACGTGTTGAAATTCAACTACTTTGTACGGTACTTCACCAACGATAAGACGTACATTTTTCTTGATATCTCCCATACTAATTGTTGCCATAAAAACACCTTGTTAGAAATTTTTTTGCATTGTATAAAAAATCTGCTTAGAAATAGATTTTATGATGTATAATTTCACTCTACATGTAGCCCTAACTTTGGTCTTAGAAGGACAAGCTTATGTACCTTTTTTAATTTGGGAGCAAACATTATGTTAACAAACAAAGAACTTATCACAAAATATTATGAGATGTGGAATAAAAAAGAGTTTGACAAGGCTGATCAAATCCTCGATGAAAACATTAGTTTCCGCGGTTCATTAGATATTGCTACACGCGGAATTGCAGAATTTAAAGAGTATGCACAGATGCTTACATCTGCTTTTGGCGATCTTTACCATGCGGTTGAAATTACGGTTATTGAGAACTCAATGGCAGCTGTTTATGTGACTTATACAGGTAAACATGTCGGAAAAATCCAAGAGTTTGAAGCAACAGGAAACAGATTTAATTATTCCGGTGCAGCTTTTTTTCAGTTTAGAAACTCTAAAATAGTCTCTATTAATGTTTTAGGTGATCTTAATTCACTGTATAAACAGTTACAAAGCTAAGGTAACCTCTATGAATATATTTTATACGATTGTCGCACTTATTATCACTTTTATGACGCTTAAAACGCTCTCTTTCTCGATTGAGAAGATAGCCAGCGTTAAAAATGTAAGTAATAGACGATTGTTTTATATATTGAAGTTTTTCAATATCATTATTTACGTTTCACTTTTTATAGTTCTTGCAACTATCTGGGGTGTTGAGTTTAACGGTCTCATGGTATTTTTATCTTCAATGTTTGCAGTGATTGGTATTGCACTTTTTGCACAGTGGTCAATTTTAAGCAACCTGACATCAAGTATTATTATCTTCTTTACATTCCCCGCACGTGTGGGTGATCGCGTAAAAGTACTGGATGGTGACGATTCGGTGATTGGAGAGATTAAAGAGATCACACCGTTTCAGATCGAGATTGAAGATGACGAGAAAAATCTCGTCCTTTATCCAAACAATATGTTTTTACAAAAACCTATTGTCAAACTAGCAAAAAAGCCTAAAGAGAAAGGGGATGCTACTCACTAGCACTCTCCTCTTTTTTTGCAGGTGCCTTTGATGCCTTTAAAACAATATTCTCATTATTTTTATATGCACGGAGCAGTTTAATTGAGACTTCCCCTCTGTGTTTTGAAGCCATCTGATAGTTTGTTTGGTATGAAATTGTAGCTATAACGGCTGTTTTTGTATTGTTTAGTGAAAAAGAGATACTGTGAGAAAGACCTAATTCACCCATAACTTCATGCGTAACCTTTTCTATTTCATCAAAATCGCTGTCAGCAGAAAATTCAAACTCTACTAGATTATTGATAAACCCGTCTTTTTTTCTTGAGTAGTTGTAAAACACTTTTGTAAAAATATAGCTGTTTGGCAGGTAAATAGTACGTCCGACATTTTTAACCTCTTTGAGGTTTGTATAGTCTTCAATCTCATGAAGTTTTATCTTCATAAGAGAGATATCCACTATATCACCAATAGTATGTTTTGTTTCAAACTGCACCATGATACGGTCACCGATTCTAATCACGTTGCTAAAGAGAATATACACAGATGCTGCAAGATTTAAAATCACCTCACGCATTGCCAGTGTCAATGCAGCTGCCGCAACACTTAAAAAAGTTATAAAATAAAGAAGATCATCTATATAACGAACAACTAAAAAACCAAAAATAAACAGAACATACACACCTGTAAAAAATCTGTTTTTCATACTTGTAAACCAGTATATGCCCTTATAAAACAAGTATGATAAGAACAGTACAAAAATGGTCGTTAAATGTTTAATTAAACTATGTGTTTCATACTCTTTATATTGCTCGTACAAATCTGCTTTTGCATCCAATAAATTTGAGTATGTTTTATCGACATTCTCTTTGAACTCTTCAAAATAAACAATATCTTTTTTAGAAACGTTTTTGTTCCTATTCTTTCTATAGTCATTTTGGAGCATAGAAAGTGCCAAATAAAAATCATTTTTTAAGATGACATATCTTTCAAGCTTATACTCAAGTTCATTGCTTCCTTTATGGGTTAAATACTCATAAAGATTTACTTCCGGTTTGGCAACCGTATAAGGATACAGCAATGTATCAAATCCCTTATTTTGTTCGTACAAGTTAAGTTTTGATTTTTGCAATTCCAGTCTTTGATTCAGTTCCTCTAACAAAGCCGGATTCTTTTTTGCCCGTTTTATTTTACTTTCTAACTTGACAATGTTGTTGATAATAACCTTATAGTTTTTCGCATTGATATAAGACTTAATCCACACATTGTCACTATCCCAAATATTCTTCTCTTCTTGCTGGGCAAAAAGAAAGACACTCAAAGTCAAAAGTAAAAGTAGTTTTCTCATATTTACTCGATTATCTCTTCATTATGGAGTTCATCAAACTCACTTTGCTGGATTGCATCTTCACTAAAATACTCAATTTTATCCTCAGCAATATTCAAGTTAGTTATGTTTGCTATATGAAAAACAGCATCCCCCTCTTGAGCCAGAGGAATCTGTGACTTACCTATAACTACTCCGCTAAAAGGTGTAGTAATCTCGTATGAAGTATCTGATAGAGGATCATCTACATATGCCAATATATCATCTGCTTCTACTGTGTCTCCCAAAGCTTTAATAGTTCGTAGAACTCCACTGTTACTTGAGCGAATCCACTTGCTTGAGCGTGTAATTACAGGTGTTTTTTTCTTTGCTGTTCTTATCACTTTTGGAAGATTTCCATTGTCACGCAGTACATTAACTATTCCCTTTACACCAATACGTATGGAACTTTCATCAAAACGTAAAGCCTCTCCCGCTTCATAGAGAAGTATCGGTATCCCTTTTTCTTGTGCCTCAGCTCTAAGCGATCCGTCACGTAATTCTGAATGTAATACAACGGGTGCTTCAAACACTTTTGCAAGTCTGAATGTATATTCATTGTCCAAGTTTGTACGTATCTGAGGAAGATTTGACTTATGAATTGAACCTGTGTGAAGGTCTATTCCCAATGAACATTTTGACACAACCTCATCAAAAAATATCTTAGCGATTCTTGCAGAAAGCGATCCTTTTGAACTACCGGGAAAACTTCTGTTTAAATCCCTTCTATCAGGCAAATAGCGTGATAAATTCATCATCCCGTATACATTTACCGCAGGAACCAATATCAAAGTGCCTCGAATCTTTTTTAAAACATTTAGTTTTTTCAATCTTCGAATGATCTCAATACCGTTTAATTCGTCGCCGTGGATAGCTGCACTTATAAATACCGTCGGTCCATCTTTTCTACCGCGTATTACATTTAAATGCAAATTTGTAGGAGTATTGTAGAGTTTTGGTAAAGGGATGTTTATACTTATCACACTCCCTTTTTTTATATCTACACCCCCAATAATTAAAGGCTCATTTGCCACATTATGCTCCGATATTGTCTTTTTTAATTCTTCTTCTCTTCGTTGTATCCGAAGTCGGTGTTACGTTTGATTCGATATAGTCCATAATTTTTCCAGCGATATCTATGCCTGTAGACTTCTCTATCCCTTCTAGTCCGGGAGAAGAGTTTACTTCCATAACAAGCGGTCCACGAGATGACGGGATCATATCTACTCCGCAGATGCCAAGTCCCATGTGTTTTGCCGCAGCAAGTGCCGTCGCTTTTTATTTACGAGTCAATTTATTCGCTACTGCCTTACCGCCTTGATGCAGATTTGATCTAAAGTCCCCTTCAGCTCCCTGACGACGCATAGCACCTACTACTTCACCGTTTACTACAAAAGCACGAATATCCGCACCACCCGCTTCTTCAATATATTCTTGAACAAGTAAGTTTACATCCATTCCGTAAAATGCATCTAGAACTGATTTTGCCGCTTTTTCACTGTCTACTAAAACAACACCGACACCCTGTGTCCCTTCCAAAATTTTAAGAACTAGAGGAGCACCACCGCTGAGTGCAATAACGTCTTTTGCACTTGATTTGTTTGAAGCAAAGACGGTTTTTGGCATGTCTACACCGTTTTTTGAGAGGATTTGCAGTGATCTCAATTTATCCCTACTTCTTTTAATCGCCAAAGAGCCAGAAGTTGAAAACACGTCCATCATCTCAAAGTGTCTCACCATTGCCGTTCCGTAAAATGTTCTGCTTGCACCTATACGTGGAATGATGGCATCCGGTATAGGAAGACGTTTGCCTTCATAATTGATCTTCAACTCCCCTTTCATAATCTCGATAGAACACTTTAAATAATCTATAACTTTAACTTCCCAACCTTTTTGTTCAGCAGCTTCAACTAATCTTTTTGTAGAATACAGCTCTTCATTTCTCGATAATATATATACTCTCATCTCAATCCTTTTTTATTTTGCGACATACTCTAAAGCTACATCTACTAAAAATTTATCTTTTAAAAACTTTCTTCCTATCAGCATAGGAAACTTCATATCTTTTCGATCTGTCAAAGAGATGACACCATGATATTTTTTCCCGAAAAATTCTACTTCTACTTTAATTGAAGGTCTGATCTGTAACTCTCCATTGGAACTTTTTACTTTTTTAATTTTATATATAGGCATTGAAAAACGTTTATTATTATACGCCTCATGTACATCATCTAAAAGAGTAAAATGTACAACATCATCTTCTACAACTATGTCATCACAATGCAATGCATTCGAATCTGCACCAGTATCTATTTTTGCATCTAGATCAAATAGTTCTAGGTCGATGATAGATATCTTCTCCCGTCTACCGATTATCTTTTTATCCATAAACACTTCCATAACGCTAATTTATAAACATTATAGCACCAGTTTTCTAAAACAAATCCCTAAATTTATCTACTTTAGATAGAATTTCCAAAAAATTATTTGCGAGTATAAAGATGTCCAGTTTCCCACTTGAAGAGATAGCAGAATATAGAAAAAAGTTAGCACAGCACCCTGTGTATGCAGCGGTTAAAAACCTAGATGATTTAACTCTGTTTATGCAGCACCATGTTTACTCTGTCTGGGACTTTATGTCTTTGGTAAAATACCTGCAAAACTGTTTTGCCCCTGCGCAGACACCTTGGATGCCTCTTGGCAACACAGACGTACAAAGATTCATTAACGACATCGTTTTAGAGGAAGAAACCGATCAGGGCTTGCCTCTTGCTGACGGCACTCCGACATACACAAGCCATTTCAGCCTTTATGCTCAGGCTATGGAAGAAGTAAGAGTGGGAAGTTCTCAAAACGTATTTCAGTTTTTAGAAACTGTCAAAGCCTCTTCTGTGGAGATGGCACTGCAAACCGAGATCGCACCTTTTGCTTCAACAGAGTTTATGAAAACGACATTTGGTTTTATTAACAGTGACAAACCTCATCTTATAGCTGCTGCATTTGCCTTAGGACGCGAACATATCATTCCTCAAATGTTTCGCGCACTCTTAGAGAAAATGACTATCAAAAAAGAAGATACGGAAGTATTTCACTACTACCTTGAGCGTCACATTGAACTAGACAGCGATCACCACGGACCGATGTCACTAAGAATGTTAGAGATACTCTGTGAAGATGATCCGATCAAGATCGAAGAAGCAAAACAAGCTGCGATCCAAGCGATCCAAGCAAGGATAAAATTCTGGGACGGTGTATTAGAGGTTATCGAGCAAAACAGAGCTTTTAATTCATACTCCCGTAAGAGTATTTTGTCTTACTAAAAAAACTACTTTTTACTTACCAAATACGGCATAAACATAAAAAACACTAAAGAAATGATGTATGCCGTAAATGCTACGCTGTCTCTTGTATCTAAATACTGCTGAATTGAGATATTTTGCAGCCATAACACTACGCTAAACTCTATAGCTAAAAGAAGAACTAAAGCGATCATACCGACAGCCAATGCATGAATACTTTTAGTTAATTGTTGCCCCCGTTTTACAACAAAGTTTGCCGCGATTATCATCGTAACAAGCATAATAGGCATCTCACTGAGTTCTGCCATTCTCGTACCAAGTTTCGGCTCTAACCTTAAGACCCTAATTGTTCCAAGAATAAAACCCA
>JBFEUD010000017.1:0-16915 GCA_041547625.1 Sulfurimonas sp. | reverse complement strand
CGTGAAGAAAACCGTGAAGAGTGGGCAATCAAATTCTACGATATGATTTCTCAATTTGAAGTGATGATGGCAACACCTACACTTTCAAACGCAAGAACAACAAGACACCAATTAAGTTCTTGTTACATCGGTTCAACTCCTGATAACATTGAAGGTATATTTGATGCTTACCAAGAGATGGCTATGCTTTCTAAATTCGGAGGCGGTATCGGTTGGGACTGGACTCAAGTTCGTTCTATGGGTTCATACATTGATGGACACAAAAATGCTGCAGGCGGTACTGTACCATTTTTAAAAATAACAAACGATATTGCAATTGCAGTTGATCAGCTTGGTACTAGAAAAGGTGCTATTGCTGTTTATCTTGAGCCTTGGCATATTGATGTAAGTGATTTCTTAGATCTTAAAAAGAACTCTGGTGAAGAGCGTCGTCGTGCTCACGATCTTTTCCCTTCACTTTGGATCAATGACCTGTTTATGAAGCGTGTACAAGAAGATGCTATCTGGACTCTATTTGATCCATACGATACAAGAGAACTAACGGAGCTTCACGGTGAAGCGTTTGAAAAACGTTATATGGAACTTGAACAAGATGAAACTCTTGTTAAAGAAAAAGTAAAAGCAAAAGATCTTTGGAAAAAAATCCTTACATCTTATTTTGAAACAGGCTCACCGTTTTTATGTTTTAAAGATAATGCCAACCGTGCAAATCCAAACGATCACTTCGGTGTTATTAGAAGTTCTAACCTTTGTACAGAGATCTTTCAAAACACAGAACCTAACTACTATAAAACAAAGTTCATTTTTGAAGATGGTTCGTATGAGAGTTATGATGAAGAAGAGATCATTAAAGTTGACAGCGGCATAGAAAAACCAGCAAAAAAAGTAACTGCTCTTGATACTCTGGGCGGTAGAGAAATCTTTGTTGTAGAGAAAGAGAAAGTTAACGGAGCTACGGCTGTTTGTAACTTAGCATCTATCAACTTGTCTCGTATCAATACAAAAGAGGACATTGACAGAATTGTTCCAACTGCTATCCGTGCACTTGATAACGTTATTGATCTGAACTTCTACCCAGTTGAAAAAGTAAAACGTACTAACATGAGAAGCCGTTCAATCGGTCTTGGTGTTATGGGTGAAGCACAAATGTTAGCAGAAGCCGGAATTGAATGGGGAAGCCAACAACACTTCGACAAAATTGATGAAGTTATGGAAGCTGTTTCTTATAATGCAATATCAGCTTCTTCGGATCTTGCGGTTGAAAAAGGTCAATACCCTGAATTTGAAGGAAGTAAGTGGTCTAAAGGTATATTCCCTCAAGATCATGCAAATGCAGAAGTTATCAACCTAGTTGACCGCGGCGGATTATTCGCTTCAGCATATGAGTGGGATGAACTCCGTGCAAAAGTAAAATCTCAAGGGATGAGAAACGGTTATTTAATGGCTGTAGCACCTACGAGTTCTATCTCTATCTTAACAGGTACTACACAAGCAATTGAACCTGTATTTAAACGTAAATGGTTTGAAGAAAACTTAAGTGGACTTATCCCTGTAGTTGTTCCAAAACTTTCACCTGAAACTTGGACATACTACACGCCTGCTTATGATCTAAACCAAACTGTTTTGGTAAAAGCAGCAGCTATCAGACAAAAATGGATCGATCAGGGACAATCGCTTAATATCTTTATCACTCTTGATAAAGCAAGCGGTAAGTACCTCAATGAGATCTATATGTTAGCGTGGAAGTTAGGTCTAAAATCAACTTATTACCTCAGAAGCCAGTCTCCTGAAGTTAAAAACGATGTTGAAGACAGATCTATGGAGTGTGTGGGGTGCCAATAAGATGAAACCTCTTACACAACCCGCACTCCCACAATTCTTAGAAAGATTTGACAATTTCAAAGGTGCAGAACTTCGCGAAGTAGAAGTTGTGAATCCTTTTGAGATAAAACTTATTATAGCTATACAGGACAAAGCCAGAGGTTTTGACTGGATTACAATAGAACTTCTTTTCAGTGGCGTAGAAGCTGCAAACCTCGTAGAAGATAATCAACTCAACTTTATTGACACAGAAGATGGTCTAAGCATCCTTTTTGATGAAAATAGGTTTGCATTTGGTATTGGAGCGTGTTATAATATTTCAGCTATAAAGAGTTCATCTTTATATATAATTTCTGAAACTCTCAAATATCAAGAGGGACAATTTTAAAGGATAGCAATGGCTTATCAAATTAAGGGTACTTTGTACGGTTTTGAAAATACTTCCAACGTAGAGATCAAAGAGATAGATGAGTTATTCTCAACAATGGTTGATGTGAATGATGAAAACATATCTTTTACGCTTATTAGACCAAATCTACTGAGAGAATATGCCTTTGACCTTCCTGCCGATGTGAAAGCTCTTTTAGAGATAAATGAAAACTCTACAGTAAGTGTTTATAACATTCTAATTATTCAAAAGCCGCTTGAAAAATCAATAATCAATTTTTTAGCTCCTATTGTTATCAATCGTGATAACAACTATTTAGCCCAAGCTATATTAGATCCTAAAAAATATCCTGACTACGGTATGGCTGAGAGCATAGAATCATTTAAAAACTAAGGAGAGTATTATGAAAGTAGTATGTCCTCATTGTTTTAGTGTGAATAACGTTCCAAAAAAAGAGAGTTATAAAAAAGCAAATTGCGGTAAGTGTAAAAACTCTTTACTTGAGACAAAACCTGTTGAACTTACTAACAATAACTTTGATGAACTTATCGTGAATAGTGAACTTCCTGTTATTGTAGACTATTGGGCTCCTTGGTGCGGTCCTTGTAAAATGATGGCTCCAAACTTTACTGCAGCTGCTGAACATTTTCCACTTAAAGCGGTATTTGCTAAAGTAAATACTGAAGATGAACAAAATCTAGGCGCTAGATTTGGAATCAGAAGTATTCCTACATTGATAGTATTTAAAAATGGAAAAGAAGTAGAAAGGGTATCAGGTGCACTCCCTAAAGAGAGTTTAATGCAACTGATAAGTAAATATACAGACTGATTATTCTTTGATGTAAGAGCAGCAGTAGTCTGTTACTGTTTTGATCTTAAGATCGAAAGATGAATTTGCAGGAACATTAAAAGTTTCCGGAGTGTTTAGTGTTTTCCACTCTTCACCTGGAAGTCTGATATCAAGCTCACCGCTCATCATCTCCATAATTTCAGCTTCAGCCGTATTAAATGTATATTCACCCGGAAGCATTACACCAAGAGTTTTTCTAGTACCATCGGCAAACTCAACTGTTCTGCTTGATACTTTTCCACCATCATAAATATTTGCTTCTTTTACGATTGTTACGTTTTCAAATTTTGACATTGTATCTCCTCATTATAATTATGAAATGATAACTAAATTATTTAAATTTTATTCTTTGCGAGTGTGTAATAGCAACAGCCATAGCGTCTGAGATATCCAGAGGTTTTATCTCTTTTTTGATGTTTAAAAGACGTTTCACCATAAAAGCAACCTGCTCTTTGGAAGCTTTTGCCTTACCTGTAAGCGCTTTTTTTACCTGCAAAGCAGTATATTCATTAAACTGGCCAAACTCTTGCAGCAGTTTTAACATGATCGCCCCGCGAAATTGTGCAAGTTTAATCGTAGTAGACGGATTATGGGCATAGAATATATCTTCCATTGCCACTTCATCGATAGTATACTTCGCAAACAGCTGTTCAAGTCCTTCAACCATCTGCGGTATTTGAAACTGCAGATCTTCAGCTTTCATCTTAATAAGACCCGCTTCTACCAAAGAAATTTTATGATTTTCAAGAGAAATAATCGCATACCCCATGTTTCTAGTTCCAGGATCTATGCCGAGTATATTTATTTTATTCATAGGGTGAATTATACCCTAATATTCACCCCATATTTTTTATTTATTCACATTATTTTAACCCTATTTTATGGTTCAAATAGATAATATTCACATATAATATTGAAATAAGCGAGTGAAATGTGAATATAGGTCAAGAGGTTTTAGAAGAACTCAAAAATGAGATAACCGAACTGGAATATAACAGATATATCAAACATCTTGAATATGATGTGAAAAAATCTTCGAGTGACTTGGCCGTTTTTTATGCACAAAATGCACTTATTGTAAATTGGATCAAAAACAAATACACTGACAAACTGGCGCACCTTTTTGAAATCAAAACAGGAAATAAAGTTTCTATCAATGTAACGTTAAAATCTGTCCAAACAACTAAAAAAGTGAAAGCGGCTAAAGAGGTTGCTCACAAAGCCAATTCACTACTAAATCCTTCTTATTCATTCGATAACTTTATGGTCGGGGGTTCCAACCAGTTTGCCTATGCTGCGATCAAAAGTGTAAGTGAAAATCCGGGAAAAGTTTATAATCCCGTATTTATCTACGGTGGTGTAGGTCTTGGAAAAACCCACCTTATGCAAGCAGCGGGTAACGTTTTCCAAAACAGCGGTAAAGCTGTCATCTATGCTACGGTTGAGCAGTTTTTAAATGATTTCATCCGTCATGTGAAAAACAAAACAATGGACAGATTTCAAGAGAAATACAGACAGTGTGACGTACTTCTTATTGATGATATCCAATTTCTTTCAAATAAAGAGGGGATCCAGGAGGAGTTTTTCCATACATTCGAAGCACTTAAAGGTGCTGGCAAGCAAATCATACTCACAGCCGATAAACATCCTAAAAAAATTGCGGGACTTGAAGCTCGTCTGCAAAGTCGTTTTGAATGGGGACTTGTAGCAGACATCCAGCCGCCTGAGTTAGAGACAAAAATTGCGATCATCAAGAAAAAATGTGAAATCAACAAAGTAAAACTTTCTAACGAAATCGTCAACTATATCGCGACGGTAATTGAAAGTAATGTTCGTGAGATCGAGGGTATTCTTTCAAAACTTCATGCTTATTCACAATTGATGCATGTAGATATCGATCTTGAATTTACAAAGAACGTATTAAAAGATCAGATCAAAGAGAACCGCCAAAATTTAACTTTAGATACGATTACCAACGTAGTAGCAAAAGATCTCAATATCAAACCAAGCGAAATCCGTTCAAAAGGAAGAGCTAAAAATCTTGTATATGCAAGAAGAATATCGATCTATCTTTGTCGTGAACTTACGCAAAATACGATGCCTCAGCTTGCTCAATACTTTGGTATGAAAGACCATACCGCAATCAGCCATACAATTAAAAAGATTACTGAACTCATAGAAAATGATGAAGATTTTAAAGTCAAAATTGACGAACTCACAAATAAACTTTCATCTTCTTCGTAGTTTTGTAAAAAAAAAGATATAATTATAAAAGTGAATAGATGTGAATAGAAAAAAAATTCTCATCACATCAAATAAGTACTAGTTTAACGTGGTTTTGAGTATGTTTTCACATATTCACGATCACCTACTACTAACTACTAAAAATTAATAAATATATAGGGAAATTGATATGAAAATAACTATATCGAAATCTATACTTGAAAATATACTCATTCATGCTGGACCTTTCTTAGAAAAAAAAGATACTTCACAAATCACTTCTCATGTTTTTTTAAATGCTAGTAATAATCAACTAACTCTAAAAGCTACAGATTATGAAATAGGTTTTCTAGTAACTGTTAACGATATAAATATTGAACAAGAAGGTAGCATAACTTCTAACGGTAAAAAATTCTTAGATATTATAAGAATTTTAAAAGATGGAAATATCAACTTAGAAGTCAGAAACAATATGCTTCATATTGAACAAGGAAGTTCTAAATTCAAACTTCCTACTTTTTCACATGAAGATTTTCCTGAATTTCCATCATACGAAAACAAATCACGTATCTCTATTGAATCACACACATTAATCGAATCATTAAAAAAGATCACACCTGCTATTGACACAAATAACCCAAAATTTGAACTTAACGGTGCTCTTATAGATATTCAAAACGATGCTATTAATTTTGCTTCAACAGATACTAGAAGATTAGCTGTTGTAAATATTGCTAACAGTAGTGATAATCAACTCTCTATCATCATCCCTAAAAAAGCTATCGTAGAGATTCAAAAACTGTTTTTTGACAATATAGAACTTTATTACGATCAAACAAATCTAATTATCCACTCTAATCAATATACTTTCTTTACAAAATTGATTAACGGAAAATTTCCTGAATATTCTAGAATCATCCCTAAAGAAACAAAATACAATCTTGTTTTACCAAAAGCAAATATGATTGATTCAATTAAACAGATCACTACAATTTCTACAGATGTAAAAATTACATTTGGAAGTAACAGTATTACTTTTGAGTCTTTAAGTGATGACAATATTGAAGCTAAAACAGAGATTTCAATTACTACAGGTTTTACTGAACCATTTTCAATAGCAATAAACTCAAGATATTTACTTGATTTCTTAAACTCTATCAACTCTTCAGAGTTTACTATGAAGCTAAATGAAGGAAATTTACCGTTTATATTAAGCGATGAAAATTTCATAACAGTGGTAATGCCAATCGTTATCTAAATATTGGATTAATGGCAAAATTTTTTTTACCTCTATTTTTACTTTCGTATATCTTTTTGTACGGAAGTGAAAATTTCAATACAAACTATAACAATCTAAACGAAGAAATCCAACTTTATAAGAATAAACAGTTACTAAAACCTCAATACATTCTACTTGATTATCAAACAGATTACAATCCAAAAAACATTAATATAAATAAGCATTTAACAGAACCTGAAAGAAAATTAGCAGAAGGCACACTTTATACTCAAATATTGATGATTGGATCCGTCGGTATTATTTATCTTTTACCAGAATCTGTTTCAAAATGGGACAGAAACGAACTAAAAGAAAAATCTCTCGGTGAAAGATGGAAATATAATGTTAAAAAAGGTCCTGTTTGGGATAAAGATAGTTTTGTTGTCAATTACGTAGGACATTCCATCTCCGGAGCTTGGTATTATACAATGGCAAGAAACTATGGAATATCAAAAGAAGGTTCATTTTTATATACAGTGTTTTTGTCAACAGTTGTATGGGAATATGGTTATGAATCGTTTGCAGAAATTCCCTCATGGCAAGATCTTATCTCTACTCCAGTTCTTGGTTTATTTTTTGGTGAATATTTTTATAATTTAGAAAAGAAAATTGATAAAAATGAAGGAAAAGTATTAAATTCTAGAACTTTAGGAAACATTAGTTATTTTCTATTAAATCCCATAGGAAGTATCTCGAATAGTTTAAGTGAGACTTTTGATCTTCAAACTTCTGTAGAATTTCAAATATATCAGCCCTTTTATTCTAAAAAAAGAGAAGAAATATATATACATGAAGCAAAACCCATTATTGTTAGAGAGCAAGATTTTGGGATTATATTAAACATAAACTTTTAATTAAAAAGAAAAATAATATTATTTTTTCAGTCACTAGCTAACATAGATATATTTTACTTATAAAACCCTATAAATCTAACTTTTATATTTTTTTCGATAGAATATCTATAATTATGCTAAATTAGTAGTTTTTGGAGTAAATAAATGGAACAAAATTACGGTGCTAGTAACATTAAGGTTCTAAAAGGTTTAGAAGCTGTTCGTAAACGTCCTGGTATGTATATTGGTGATACAGGTCATAGAGGTCTTCATCACCTAGTATATGAAGTTATTGATAATTCGATCGATGAGGCAATGGCAGGACATTGTGATACTATTGAAGTAACACTTACAAAAGATGGAAAATGTAGAGTACAAGATAACGGTCGTGGTATCCCTACAGATATGCACCCTACTGAAGGTATGAGTGCAGCTACTGTTGTTTTAACAGTACTTCATGCCGGTGGTAAATTCGATAAAGATACTTATAAGGTCTCTGGTGGTCTTCACGGGGTTGGTGTATCGGTTGTAAATGCACTTTCATCTGATCTACATATGACTATTCACAGAAATGGTCAAATCCATGAACAAGATTTCAAAAAAGGTATCCCGCAACAAGCTTTAGAGATTACGGGAACTACTAGAAAATCTGGTACTACAATTGAATTTAGTGCCGATCCTTCAATCTTTACAGAAACTGTAACTTTTGAATATGAATATTTAGCAAAAAGATTTAAAGAATTAGCATACTTAAATCCATTTATTACTATCAAATTTAACGATGAGAGAACTGGACAAAAAGAGGTGTACCACTTTGAAGGCGGTATCTCTCAATATGTTGAAGATATGAATAAAAAACAAACAGTTGCACCTGTTTTCTTCTATACAGGAAAAGCTGAAGATATCGAATACGATGTTGCATTTATGTACAACGATGCTTACGATGAAAAATTTGCTTCGTTTGTAAATAATATCCGTACGCCAAACGGCGGTACTCATGAAGCTGGTTTTAGAGCCGGTTTAACACGTGTTATTTCAACATATAACTCAAATAACGGTGCAGCAAAAGAAAAAGACGTTAAAATCTCAGGTGATGATGTAAAAGAGGGTTTAATTGCGATCGTTTCAGTTCGTGTACCTGAACCTCAATTCGAAGGTCAAACAAAAGGAAAACTAGGAAATACTTATGTACGCCCGCTTGTTCAAAAGGCAACAGGTGAAGCATTAAGCAAGTATTTTGAAGAAAATCCGATCGAAGCAAAAGCGATTGTACAAAAAGCTCTAATGGCTGCTCGCGGTCGTGAAGCTGCGAAAAAAGCAAGAGAATTAACACGTCGTAAAGATGTTATGAGTGTTGGAACACTTCCTGGTAAACTTGCTGATTGTCAAAGTAAAGATGCTTCTATCTGTGAACTTTACCTGGTGGAGGGAGACTCTGCAGGTGGTTCGGCTAAAATGGGACGTGATCGTGTTTTCCAAGCTATTTTACCTCTAAAAGGTAAGATTTTAAATGTTGAAAAAGCACGTTTAGACAAGATTTTAAAATCTGATGAGATCACTAACATGATTACAGCTATGGGTTGTGGTATTGGTGAAGAGTATAACGAAGAGAAACTTCGTTATCACAAGATCATCATTATGACCGATGCCGACGTTGATGGTAGTCACATCCAAACACTGTTACTTACATTCTTCTTCCGTTATTTTAGAAATATCGTGGAAAATGGTTATTTATATCTTGCACAACCGCCTCTTTACCGTTATAAAAAAGGTAAAAAAGAGATCTACTTTAAAGATGATCGTGTAATGAATGATTATTTGATCGATAATGGTGTAGAATCTTTAGAGATTGAAGGTGTGGGACATAATGATCTTGTAGGATTTTTCAAAATGGTTGATCACTATGCAAGTTCACTTGAAGCATTAGAGCGCCGTTATGCATTAGTAAAACTGATCCGTCACTTCATTGAAAATCCGGATATCATTGCTAAGCCGGCAAAAGATATGTTTGAAGATATTAAAGCTTTCTTAGAATCTATCAATAACAATATCTTAACACATACGCTAAATGAAGAAACAAACGAAATTCATCTGTTTGTTCAAACAGATGGCGGTATGGAAGAGTTATTGGTAAATGATGAACTTTTCGCTGCACCACACTTCAGTGAAGCTGATTATGTTTACAGAAAGATCAAGGAGTGGGATATCTCTTTTGACAAAGATGTTTTAGAAGTACTAGAAGATATCAAAGAATATGCTAAAAAAGGTGCATATATCCAGCGTTATAAAGGTCTTGGTGAAATGAATCCTGATCAATTATGGGAAACAACTATGACACCTGAAAACCGTGTACTTCTACAGGTAACTATTGATGATGCAGAAGCTGCTTCAGATGCATTTACACTCTTTATGGGTGATGAAGTTGAACCTCGTAGAAACTATATTGAAACACATGCAAAAGATGTAAAACATCTAGACGTATAATGCTGTTACCGCAAACAAAAGAGAGGGAATACCGTTTTAAGTTAGCACTTAGAATGGGCTTGCCTATCTTTGCACTTATTGTTGCTTTTATTTCTCACACACTTATAACAAACTATACTAATTTAGAAGCTTCATTTTACATAGAAGCAATTTTTCTTTTGGTATTTAGTATCTATTTTATCTTTTATTTGATCTATAGCGGATTCAACGTTAAGATTACCGATGATGTAACAAAAACCTTTACACGTGAATATCTATTTGATTATTTAAAGTCGGAAATTAAAAACAAAAAACATTACACTTTGATTTTAATCAGTGTAGATAATCTGGGTGATATTAATAATCTTTACGGAATAAAAAACGGGGATAATGTTTTAAAAAAAGTTGCTAGATGGGTTGCTGATTATCTTAAAAATGAAGGGATAGAAGGGTTTCCTATAGGACATTTTAGAGGTGGGGATTTTTTAATAGGTCTTGATGGAAATAAAGAAGATTACAAAACAATTTTAGATCTCATGTGTCTTAAAAGTACAGAGTTTAAAGTTGGTGATATAGAGGTGAAAATATCCGGCGGTATTACAGATATAAATTACTCGAAAAATTTAGATTATCTTATTGAAAACCTTATTGAAATTCAAGAGGGAAACAGAACATCAAAAGAGAATTCTAAAGAGGAAAATATAGATCCAAACGAATTGGAATCCATGGTTATTACGGCAATTAAAAACAGCAATTTGATTATAAGTTCACAAGATGTTGCCGGTAAAGAGGAAAATTTTAAAGAATGCTTTGTTAAATTAAAAGCAGATAACGGAAAATATATTTTTCCAAAAACATTTATAAAAATAATTAACAAGTTTGGACTGGGTGTTGAATACGATTTAATGGTTTTTGAACACATTATATCTTTATGTGCTCAAGAGAAAAAAATAGCTGTAAATATTTTTCCTACATCTTTGAGAAACGAGAAATTTTTATCTAACGTGAAAGAATTGATGAAAGAGAAGCAGAACTTAGAGGTTATTTTTGTTTTATATGAGATGGAGTATTTTTCACATGCTAATAGATATAATACTATTATTCACTCTTTAAAAGAGTATAATATATCAGTAGGAATTGACAGAGTAGGTTCGATTCATACAAGTTTTTTATATCTAAGGGAACTAGATATAGACTATATCCGTTTTGACACTTATTATTCACGTTTTGAGAAGATGGAAAAAAATAAAAATATATTAGACGGTTTTAATAGAATGGCACATGACAAAAATATAAAAACTTGGATAAAAAATATTGAAGAGAAAGATGGATATAATTTGGTTAATGAATTGGGTATAGATTTTGTCCAAGGTAGATATATATCTGATATTGATAAGTTTTACGAAAAATAGTAGGAGGTTTTTATGAAATATGGAGAAAAAGAGATACGCGAATTTGACGTTGAAAAAGATCTTGAGATCTGGCCTAACGAAAACAAAAAAGAGTATCTTATAAAAGTGACTTTACCGGAATTTATGGCACTTTGCCCAAGAAGCGGATATCCGGATTTTGCTACTATTTATCTTGAGTATACTCCAGATGAGTATGTTGTAGAGTTGAAAGCCTTAAAACTTTATATTAACTCTTTTATGGGACGCTATATCTCTCACGAAAATTCAGCAAATGAAATTTACGATGTTATTTACAATAAGATCAAACCAAAATATATGAAACTAACAGCTGATTTTAAACCGAGAGGGAATGTACACACTGTCATAGAGATTGACAGTTCTAAAAACATTCAAAGCTAGTAAGATGATAAAAAATATTTTTGGATCAGATAAAGATAGTTCTCATAAAGAAGAGGGTCTTGATCCAAAAACAATTGAAAAAATTTCTAAAATGAATTTGAGCGATATGAGGCTCTATATCAACAATGGTTTTCATGATTTTGAACTTACTACAGAGGGTTTAAAAGAAGTTATGAAAAGGCTTGTTGAACCTATCAATGACAAAGGGGAATTTTACCTCAAAGCAGATGATATGGACTCTAAGAAGAAAAAAGCTTTCGAGTTAGTTATGTTAGCTGCAACTTCAATAAAAATCTCTGTAAAAGCGATAGAGCTAATGGAACAGTTTATGGAGATCTACAAAGATATCATACACGATTACGATAAAGAGTATAAAGATATTTACCACTCGCGTTTAGTTAAATCGATTGAAACAGCGATAGAAAATATGTATAAAATTAACAATATAGAAAAATCGTTAGATATGATGTAGTGAAAATTCGCCTATTTGTTCTTGATATTTCAACTCTAAAATTTCTGAAAACTCAACAGAGGGCTTTAGTCCCTGAGCTATAAGATCTTTTCCTTTTATTTTCGGTTCTACAACTTCCATAAATTTCTTATAGTTTGTCATCTGAATTGTTTGAAGATAGCTTTTTAAAATAGTTTTATCTATTCTCATTGCCAGTGTATAACTCGGTGTCCGTACATAATTGTGAATATTAAGCACTTTATGGATAATCTCTTTATCATCTGTTAAACGGTGTAAAAAAATAGTTATATCATCTATTTGAAACTTTGATGTGAGGATTACAAACATTGTTATGAGTGAGAGTTTGTTAGTGAATTCCTTAGATGGTTTATAATTATCCAGTAAAGTAATCACTTTCACGAACTCTTCATGATTCAATCTATTAAACTCTTCAAACATTGAAAACAGTCCTATGTTTTTTAGAAAAACAAAACCGCTTGAAGGATTTTTAGATTTTAATAGAAGTTTTTCTATCTCTGCAAAGATTCTCTCTTTGGACAAAAAGCTCAATTGATTGTTTTTTACCATTATTTTACATAGGTGCAGCAGGTTTTGATCGATTTCCAGCTCAAACCTTGAGGCAAACTGGATAGCACGAAATACACGCAGAGGATCTTCTGCAAACTTGTTGAGATCTACTGCTTTTAGTTTTTTGTTTTTAAGATCTTCTATCCCGCTAAATGGATCAAGCAGTTTGTGTTCAATAACATCATACCCTATGGCATTGATTGTAAAATCACGTCTGCTTGTGGCAGTTTTGAAATCAAGGTGCGAGTCAGTTGTAATTTTAAAGCCGCGATGTCCGGTAGCAACTTTACTATCTATTCTAGGAAGTGAAAAGTCCAGATCAAGTTCTTCAATATTGAGTTTGATAACACTAAATGCTTTACCGACTTCATTAACATTTCCGAATTCTTTGAGAATTTCTTCTACCTGATCTATATTTTCGACATTATAAAGTTCAATATCTATATCTTTTGAATCGTTTTTAAGTAAATAATCGCGTATATAACCACCGATAATTACAGGTTTAATACCAAATTGATTCAATTTTTCAAAGATATTATCTAAAATAATAGGATATTGAATTTTCTTCATTACTCACTTTCTAATTATTTTTCAGTTTGATTTATAAAAGAATAGATAAAAAAATATATGTTTTTGGGGTTTTTAAAAGAAAAAAATAAACTAGTACTTGAAAGAGTATAACATATTTTTACAAGTTTCTAACCTAAATTAGGGTATAATCGCAAAAATATTTACCCTTAAAAAGGAACACACTTGCAAAAGATTAGAAATATTGCAGTTATTGCACACGTTGACCACGGTAAAACAACGTTAGTTGACGGGCTTTTAGAGCAATCGGGTACATTTGGTGACCATGAACAACATGATGAAAGAGCAATGGATAGCAACGCACTTGAAAAAGAGCGTGGGATTACAATTCTTTCTAAAAATACAGCAATCAGATATAAAGATCACAAGATTAATATCATTGATACTCCGGGTCACGCCGACTTTGGTGGAGAAGTTGAACGTGTTCTTAAAATGGTTGACGGTGTTTTAGTACTTGTTGATGCATATGAAGGTGTTATGCCTCAAACAAAATTCGTTGTTAAAAAGATGCTTGCACTTGGTAAAAAACCAATCGTTGTAATCAATAAAATTGACAAACCTTCAGCTGAACCTGAACGTGTTGTAGATGAGATGTTTGACCTCTTTTCAGATATGGGTGCAAATGACGATCAGCTTGACTTCCCTATCATCTATGCTGCTGCACGTGACGGTATTGCTAAACTTGATATGGAAGAGCCAGACGGTAACTTCGAGTGTATCTTTGAAACTATCGTAAAAGAGATCCCTTTACCGGAAGGTGGACCTGAAAACCCATTCCAAGCACAAGTATTTACACTTGACTATGATAACTATGTTGGTAAAATCGGTATTAGCCGTATCTTTAACGGTACTGTAAACAAAGGTGATACTGTTGCACTTGCAAAAGCTGACGGTGAGATCGTAAAAGGGCGTATCACTAAACTTATCGGTTTCCACGGTCTTAACCGTATGGAGATTGAACAAGCTGAAGCTGGTGATATCGTTGCATTTGCCGGTATGGAAACTGTTGATGTTGGAGATACTGTATGTGATGCTGAAAATCCGGTAGCACTTGATCCTATGCACATCGAAGAGCCGACTCTTACTGTTGTATTTGTAGTTAATGATTCTCCACTTGCTGGTCAAGAGGGGAAACACGTAACTTCAAATAAACTAAGAGATAGACTTGAAGCTGAGATGCGTACAAACGTTGCGATGAAGCTTGAAACTATCGGTGAGGGTAAATTTAAAGTTAGTGGACGTGGTGAACTTCAAATTACTGTTCTTGCAGAGAACATGAGACGTGAAGGGTATGAGTTTAGTATCTCTCGTCCGGAAGTTATCGTTAAAGAGATCGAAGGTGTTAAATGTGAGCCTTTCGAACACCTTGTAATCGACGTTCCTGAAGACTTAAGCGGTACTGTAATTGAGCGTCTTGGTAAGCGTAAAGCTGAGATGACATCAATGGTACCAATGGGTTCAGGTTTCCAACGTGTTGAGTTTGAGATCCCTGCTCGTGCGTTAATTGGTTTCCGTGGACAATTCTTAACAGATACAAAAGGTGAGGGTGTAATGAACCACTCTTTCATCGAGTTCCGTCCATACTCTGGAAGTGTTGAATCTCGTTCATACGGTGCACTTATCTCTATGGAGAACGGTGAAGCGTTAGCATATTCACTATTCAACCTTCAAGATCGTGGTGTTCTTTTCATCAAACCGCAAACAAAAGTTTATGAGGGTATGATCGTTGGTGAACACTCAAGAAACAACGACCTTGTTGTAAATGCAATTAAAGGTAAAGCACAGTCAAATGTTCGTTCATCTGGTGCTGATGAAGCAATTAAACTTGTTCCGCCACGTGATCTTTCACTAGAGCGTGCATTAGAGTGGATCGAAGATGATGAACTTCTAGAAGTAACTCCTGAAAATATCCGTGTTCGTAAAAAATTCTTAACAGAAGCGGAACGTCGTAGAGAGTCTAGAAAAACTAAATAATCTCTCTATCGTATCTCCTCTAAAACTGGAGGAGATACTAAATCTATGATATACTTTATCCCATAAAATGTTTTAAAAGGGAAATGTATGGATACTTTACTCTATGTAGGTCCGCTTGTATTATTGGCACTTCTTGCATTCAATCTCTATCAACATAATCATACAAAATTAGCACTTCTAGCCATTTTAATAGGTATTTATATTGTATATTCACACGAAACAGGTCATACTGCAACAGAATTTAGAGATGATCTTATGAAGAGCGTTGAGGAAGAAGCTGAAGATGTTGCTAAAAACTATAGGTTTGATGAGGAAAAAATATCTAAATCGGTGGAATAATCTTCTCTTATAAATCTAAAAAAATTTTTCTCTTTTTGAAAGCTTCATTTTAAACTTACAAAGCTATAATTTTATACTTTAAAAGTTGGAGTATTTAATTATGGATAGAAAAAAGATATATAATCCAGATACAAAAGAAAATGTAAATGACAGAAAAGTATTTGGTGGAAATCCAACAGGGATTTTTGAATTAAATAACATCAAATATCAATGGGCATATAACCTGTGGGAAGTAATGTTAAATAACACATGGTTCCCAAAAGAAGTTGATATGACTAAAGATGTGAATGACTATAAAAATCTTACAGCTGCTGAAAAAACTGCTTACGATAAGGCGCTTTCACAGCTAATTTTTATGGACTCACTCCAAACAAACAATCTTATTGATAATATCAATCCATATGTAACATCTCCGGAAATTAACTTGATTTTAGTACGTCAATCTTTTGAGGAAGCTCTTCACTCACAAAGTTATGCCGTTATGGTGGATTCAATCTCTACAAACTCTGCTGAGATCTATGAACTTTGGCGTCGCGATATGATGCTTAAACATAAAAACGATGCTATTGCTGCCGTGTATCAAGAACTTGCAAAAAATCCAACAGAGATTAACTTTGTAAAAGCGTGTTTTGCAAACCAGATCTTAGAAGGGATCTATTTTTACAGTGGATTTACATATATATATACACTTGCACGTTCAGGAAAAATGCTTGGTTCTGCACAGATGATCCGTTTTATCCAGCGTGATGAAGTAACACACTTGGCTCTATTTAAAAACCTTATTAACACTCTAAGAAAAGAGCGTCCTGACCTTTTTACAGAAGCATTAAAAGCTGAAGTAATAGAGATGTTTAAACAAGCGGTAGAACTTGAAGTCGAATGGGGTAAATATATCACTCAGGGGCAGATTTTAGGTTTAACAGATGCGATAGTTGAGCAATATATTAAATATTTAGCAGATGACAGACTTATGTCTGTAGGATTTGAAAAAATCTATAATGTAGAAAATCCAATTAAATGGGTAGATGATTTCTCAAAATTTAATGATCAAAAAACAAACTTCTTTGAAGGAAATGTTACAAACTACTCAAAAGGTAGCTTGACATTTGATGACGATTTTTAAGATTTGCAAGTAAAAAACCTCGTAACACTCTCAATAAAAACATCTTCAGATTATCAAAAAAATCTTGAAGAGTTTTTACAACAGCTTGAAAGTATAGAAGAAAACTCTTTAATTGTGGCACCGGAAGTTTGTCTTACGGGTTTTGATTATGAGAACCTTGACCAAGCGGTTGCAAATGCTTCAT
>JBFEUD010000016.1:0-16928 GCA_041547625.1 Sulfurimonas sp. | reverse complement strand
TTTGTTTCCAATTCTATATCTTTAAAAGCTTCAAGCACTAAAATCTTTGATAATTCAGCAATAGACAAACGAAACCCTAGGGCATCAATTTTTTGATCTCTCAAACGATTTATCAGTGTTTTAGCAATAGGATGAGAAAGTTGGTTAACCATTTTGTATCCGTTTCTGGCTGCAACATATAGGATAGTGTGACAACCATTATTAAAGTAATGACATAGACTACTCTACTGAAGATTATAATCTCTTTAAACATGGATGTTTGATATTGTTTAATTTTAAAAGATGTAGAAGCATAAGAATAAGCCGAGTTTTGTTGTGATAGCATTAATCTACTACATAATTTACATTATGTCTCTAGCGAAGCAATAGCAATTGTAAGACGCTAACCATCTGCTTCTTGCTGCCATGTTGGGTTTACAAGCTCTCTATGTTGCCATAAAGACTGGTGGTCTCTTACACCGCCTTTTCACCTTTACCACAGTTGTGGAAGTAATATTTCTGTTGCACTTTCCCTCGTATTACTACGGCCATTCGTTAAATGGAACATTGTCTTACAGCAGCTCGGACTTTCCTCTTGAACTTTGTCAAGTAACTATCTTCTTATGCTTGTAGAAATGATACTAAAAATTAGATTTAAATGGGCTTATTTTTAATATGAACATTTGTTCATATATGTTTTATATTTTATGAACAAATGTTCATATTCAATAAGCTCAAATTAACAAATGTTCATATATACTTTTAAAGATATTAACAAATGTTCATATATTAAAAAAGGAGCGTTAAATGCCTGAAAATAGGGATATAGTAAAAAGAAGTGGTACAAAGGATAAGATATTAAAAGTTGCAAGTACCCTCTTCTCAAACAATGGATATAAAGCCACAAGTGTAAGAAAAATTGCTGCAGAAGTGGGTATTAGAGAGAGTGCTTTATATAATCATTTCAAAAATAAAGAAGCAATATTTTTAGAGATAGCGCAAAGCATATTTAGCTCCCCTTTTTCACTTTCAAGCGATGAAATCAAAGAGCTTTCTACTAGAGGTAAACCTTTTTTACAAAAGTTTGCAATGCATTATAAAATGCTTACATTTGATAAAAAAAGCGAAAGTATGTTCAAGCTACTGATGATAGAACTTCTTCAAAATAGTGAGCTTAGAGAGCAGTTTATGACACAATTCCATCAAGAGAATATAAAAACGCTTTCTGAGGGCTTTTTTATTATGATGCAGAACAATCTTATTAGATCAAACGCTCCTATGATGGTTGGTTATGAGTTTCTTTCTACCCTATTTTATATAAGATTTCAGATTACCCTGCTCCGTTTTGATAAAAAGTCTGCTGATTCTTTGTCTACGCAATTTGAAAGACATGTGGATTTTTTCTGGGAAAGTATTAAAACAAACAATTAGATATTATTTAATATTAACTATAGGTATAAAAAAAGCAGCCCTTTTCAGAGCTGCTTTTGCAAAGCTACTAAATAGTAATTATTTAGCTAATGCTTCTAAAGCGTATTTTTCACCTAATTCATAAGCTTTTTTATTTGCTTCATGAACTTTAGCTGGAACTTTTGAAAGCATAACCTCAATTAGATGATCTCTATCAAGAGGTTTTACAATCGTATTTGCAATTGCAAGAGCAACAACAGATTGAGTAATAACGTTACCAACCTCTTCTTTTGCAATTGTAATAATAGGAATCTCAATGATATTCCATGTTTTACGATCTTCTTCAGTTGGGTGTACAAGGAATGGATCTACAACAATAGTTCCACCAGGAGTAACACCGTCTTTGAATAGTTTATAACTTGCTTCAGCAACTGAAAGCATGAAATCTACTTCACCGTCATTTGCATACGGGTAGAAAATTTCATCGTCATCTAAAGTAATATCAACAACCGTTGGTCCACCACGAACTTGAGAAGTATATGTTGCAGTTTTTAAACCGTAACCACCAGCTTTAATTTTCGCAGCTGCAAAGATTTCTCCAGCAAGAAGAACACCTTGTCCACCAACACCTGTAAATCTCATTATTTGTCTAGCCATTGTGTGTTCTCCTTATATTTTTTTCTCAAAATCGTCTTGAGTAATTACTTTACGTTTACCTTGATGTACATCAATAATATCTTTATACATATCACAGTATTCTCTAGCTTGAGTGTCTTCTTTTAAGATACCAGTTGGGAAAATGTTAAGTTTTTCTTCTTCCGGTAAAGCATCATATTTTTTCTTAGGCATAGTAATGCTATCAATCCATTGAAGGTTTTCCATAGCTGATTGCATTTTGTTTTTACGACCAAGGTTAATGTGACAGTTAGATAAAATATCTAAGTATGAGAAACCTCTGTGTTGTAAAGCTTTTACGAAAACTTTTTCAAGTTTTTTCGGATCAAGCATTGTCTCACGAGCAACAAATGAAGCACCAGCAGCAATACCAAGCTCAGCAGCATCAAAAGTTGGATCGATATTACCAGCTTTTTGAGAAACTGTCCACATACCCTGAGGAGTAGTTGGAGAAGTTTGTGAGTTTGTTAAACCATAGATGAAGTTATTGATAATAATTAATGTAATATCAATGTTTCTTCTAGCACCATGGATAGTATGGTTACCACCAATAGCAAGTGCATCACCGTCACCAGCAACACAAACAACATATTTGTCTGGGTGAACAAGCTTAATACCAGTAGCAAAAGCAACTGTTCTACCGTGAGTTGTATGTACTGTATTGAAGTCTACGTAAGATGAGAAACGTCCAGAACAACCAATACCAGAAACAACACAAACATCATTTTGGTCAATACCAAGTTTGTCAATAGCACGGATGAAAGCTTTTAAGATAACACCGTCACCACAACCCCAACACCAAAGTGTTGGCATTTTTTCAAGTCTTAAATATTTATCGTAATTAAATGCCATGTTAGAATACCTCTTTTACTTTATTTACAATTTCATATGGAGAGATAGCTCTACCATTTACTTTGTATAAACCTTCGATATCAAGTCTACCAGATACACGTTCTACTTCTTCAGTATATTGTCTGATATTTAACTCAACACAAATAACATTTTTAATTTTGTCTGTAAAGTGTTTAATTCTTTCAGCTGGAGATGGCCAAATTGTAATTGGTCTAAATAAACCAGCTTTAATACCATCAGCTCTTAAGTGACGAATAGCTTCTTTTGCAGCTAGAGAAACAGAACCATAAGCGATGATAAGAACTTCACCCTCTTCACCTGTTAAATCATCTAACATAAACTCTTCATTAGACTCTAACTCATCAGTGTGCATCATAACTTTATCTTCAAGTCTTTGGATAAGTTTTCTACAAGTTTCAATCTCTTCTGTTGGGAATCCCATAGCATCGTGGTGAAGACCTGTAAAGTGGTATCTATACCCTTGGAACATTGGGTTTAGTACAGCTGGTTGATCAGCTTCACACTCATATGGTTTGTAATCTTCTGGAGCACCATCGAAAGTTTTACGAGGAACAATACCAGCTTTTACATCTTCAACAGTTGGAATATCTGCTTTACCGTGCATGTGACCGATAGTTTCATCTAATAATACGAAAACCGGTTGCATGAAACGATCAGCTAAGTTGAATGCTCTTACTGTTTCAGTATAACACTCAGCTAAGTTACCAGCACATAAAGTGATTGAACGATAGTCACCGTGAGACGGGTTTTTCGCTTGACGAATATCACCTTGAGATACACGAGTTGGAAGACCAGTTGACGGACCACCACGCATAACGTTTACAACTACTAATGGAACTTCTGCCATTTGAGCAAGACCAAGGTTTTCAGCTTTTAGTGAAATACCAGGACCTGAAGTTGCAGTCATAGTACGAACACCAGCCATACCAGCACCAGCAGCTGCAGCAACACCAGCGATCTCATCTTCCATTTGAATAGCTGTACCACCAACAGCTGGTAGTAAATCAGAAATAGTATGCATTACTTCCGATGAAGGAGTAATTGGATACCCTCCAAAAAATCTACATCCAGCATCAACCGCTGCGATAGCAGCTAAGTCATTACCAGTTGAAATTACTTCTCTTAATGCCATTATTTAACTCCTTGCTCTAGAGACATATAGTTATTTGCTACAATAGCTGCTTGACGCTCTTTAGCATCATCAGTTAATTTAGCAAAGCTTTTGCCAGCTGCTTTTAAGTCAGCTTTATCTGCTACATAAATAGCAAAGTCCGGACATGTAAGTTCACACTCGTTACATCCTATACAAGCTTCAGGATGATCGATAGAGATCATTGCACCTAAAGTTGATGTTGAATCGTATTTCATACCTAATACACCTGATGGACATACAGATACACAGATATCACATGCTTTACAGTTTGCAGTATTTACCCACACTGGTGCATTATTAACATTTTCAGTCATACTAGCAGTTGCCATTTATTCTCCTATTTAAATTACAAATAATTTTTGTAAGCTATTCTTTGGTAACACAAGATTAGCTAAGTTTTATTAACGTTTTGATTAAAATGTGTTCCTAACGCTATACAATGTGTAATAAGGTTACACATTGTAAAGCTCACACAAATCAAAGTGTTACTTTTTCAGTACTTCCGCTACTGCTTTTCCAATTTCAGCCGGAGAAACAACAACTTTTACGCCAGCAGCTTCTAAAGCATCCATTTTTTTTTTTGCAGTACCAGCTGAACCAGATACGATTGCACCAGCGTGACCCATACGTTTTCCTTTAGGAGCAGTTTGACCAGCGATAAATGCAACAACAGGTTTTGTGATGTTTTCTTTGATGAAAGCAGCAGCTTGGATCTCTAAATCTCCACCGATTTCACCAATCATAACGATTGCATCTGTTTCTGGATCTGCTTCAAACATTGGTAAAAGTTGTTTGTATGAAAGACCGATGATTGGGTCTCCACCAATACCAACAGCTGTAGTAATACCGAAACCTTCTTTAACAACTTGGTTTGCACCTTCGTAAGTTAAAGTACCAGATTTTGAAATAAGACCTACGTTACCTTTTTTGAAAATCATACCAGGCATAATACCGATTTTACACTCTTCAGCAGTGATAATACCAGGACAGTTTGGCCCGATAGTTTTCATGTTGTGTTTAGTAGCGTATGCTTTAGCAGCTTGCATATCACGAACAGGAGCACCTTCAGTGATAACAACAGCAAGTTCGATACCGGCATCAGCAGCTTCCATTACAGCGTCAGCAACAAATGCAGGTGGAACAAAGATCATAGAAACAGTAGCACCAGTAGTAGCAACTGCATCTTTTACAGTATTGAATACTGGTTGACCAAGATGTTCTTGACCACCTTTACCCGGTGTAACACCACCAACGATTTTTGTTCCGTATGCTAAACATTGTTCAGCATGGAAAGTACCCTCTTTCCCTGTGAAACCTTGAACGATAACTTTTGTGTCTTTATTTACTAAAATACTCATCTAAATTATTCTCCTTTCGCTGCAGCTACTGCTTTTGCAGCACCGTCTGCTAAATCTGTTGCAGCAATTACATTTGCAATTCCAGCTTGTTTAAGAATCTCTGCCGCTTCTGGTGCGTTTGTACCATCAAGACGAACAATTACTGGTACATGTACATCAGTAAGTTTTGTAGCTTCTAAGATACCGTTAGCGATACGATCACATCTTACAATACCACCGAAGATATTTACGAAGATAGCTTTTACATTTGGATTTTTAAGAATAATCTCAAAACCTTTTGCAACTGTTTCAGCGTTTGCAGAACCACCAACGTCAAGGAAGTTTGCAGGTGTACCACCCATATAGTTAATTGTATCCATAGTACCCATTGCAAGACCTGCACCGTTTACCATACAACCGATTTCACCATCTAATGAAACATAAGAAAGACCATAACGGCTTGCTTCTCTTTCATCTGCATCTTCTTCAGAGATATCTCTCATATCTTCGATGTCAGGGTGACGTCCAAGAGCTGAATCATCGAATCCCATTTTACCGTCTAGTGCTAGGAAGTCCCCTGCTCCAGTTTTGATAAGTGGATTGATTTCGATTAACTCAGCATCATTTTCCATGTAAAGTTTGAAAAGTTTAGATGCGAAAGAGATAAATTTCTTTTGCTCATCTTTATCTGTAATACCAAGACCGAAAACTAGTTCACGACCGTGGAAACCTTGAAAACCGATAGCTGGGTCAACAGCAACTTTAATAATTTTTTCTGGAGTCTCTTCAGCTACTTTTTCGATCTCCATACCACCTTCAGTAGAAGCCATGATTACAGGCATCTCTTTAGCACGATCAAGAACTACACCAAGATATAGTTCATCTTTAATGTCAGCACCCTCTTCGATGTAAACTTTTTGTACAAGTTTACCCTCTGGACCAGTTTGGTGAGTTACAAGTTGCATACCTAAAATTTCAGATGCAAGTTGCTTTACTTCATCATGAGACTTAGCAAGTTTAACACCACCGCCAAGACCACGTCCACCAGCGTGAATTTGTGTTTTAACAACCCAAATATTTCCACCAAGTTCTTGTGAATTTAAGAAAGCTTGTTCCGGCGTATTCGCCACAATACCTCTTGGTGTTGGTACACCATACTTAGCAAAAATTTGTTTTGCTTGATATTCATGTATATTCATTTATTCTCCTTATATTAAAGTGGATGCGATTACGCCTTTGGCGCAATCATCTCCTCTGGTTTTACATATTCATCAAACTGCTCTGCAGTTAAAAGACCAAGCTCAATAGCTGTAGCTTTTAATGTAGAGTTGTTTTTGTGTGCAGTTTTAGCGATTTTTGCTGCATTTTCATAACCGATATATGGGTTAAGTGCAGTTACTAACATTAACGAGTCATGTAAGAAATGATCAATTTTAGCCTCATTTGGCATAATTCCTACGGCTGCATTATCGTTAAAAGAAATAATAGAGTCACTTAAAAGTCTTACCGACTGTAAGAAGTTATAAGCGATTACCGGTTTAAATACGTTTAACTCAAAGTTTCCTTGAGATGCTGCAAAACCGATACATGCATCGTTACCCATTACCTGACAAGTAACCATAGTTACCGCTTCAGATTGTGTAGGGTTTACTTTACCTGGCATAATTGATGAACCAGGTTCATTTTCAGGGATAGTGATCTCACCAAGACCACATCTTGGACCTGAAGCTAACCATCTAACGTCATTTGCAATCTTCATCATATCTGCAGCTAAAGCTTTTAATGCACCATGAGCAAATACTAGTGCATCATGAGAAGTTAAAGCATGAAATTTATTTGGAGCTGTAATAAAATCATGTCCAGTTAACTCTGAAAGTTTTTTAGCAACTCTTTCACCTAATTCAGGGTGAGCATTAAGGCCTGTACCAACAGCTGTACCGCCAAGTGCTAATTCACGAACAGCTTCTAAAGAGTCTTTTGCCATTTTTTCAGACTTAGAAAGCATCTCTACCCATCCGCTGATCTCTTGACCAAGTGTAAGCGGAGTAGCATCTTGTAAGTGCGTACGACCAATTTTTACAATGTTAGAGAATGCTTCAGACTTTGCTTGAAGCGTTGCTTTTAATTTTGCAATTGCAGGTAAAAGTCTCTCTTCAACAGCGATTACAGAAGCCACGTGTAATGCAGTTGGATATGTGTCGTTTGAAGATTGAGATTTATTTACATCATCATTTGGATGTACTAATTTCTCTGTTCTAAAATCACCACCTAAGATCTCAGTAGCACGGTTAGCAAGTACTTCATTGTTATTCATATTTGATTGTGTACCTGAACCTGTTTGCCATACAACTAATGGATAGTTTCCATCAAGTTTTCCAGCAAGCATATCATCAGCAGCTTGAGCAATAGCATCAGCTTTTGCTGCATCAAGCTTACCAAGATCTTTGTTGACTAGTGCAACTGCTTTTTTAAGATATGAGAATGCTCTAGTGATCTCATACGGCATAGTCTCTTCGCCGATTTTAAAGTTTTGGATTGAACGTTGAGTTTGTGCAGCCCAGTAAGCATCTACTGGAACTTCCATTTCACCCATTGTATCTTTTTCTATACGTGTAGCCATCAATTATTTCCCTTCAAAAAAGTTATTTTTATTTAGTGTATCAATTAGCGTTTGAACAGAATCACAAGATTTTTTAAACATTGCTTTCTCTTTATCGTCTAAAGTTACTTCGATGATTTTTTCAGCACCTTTAGCACCAAGCATAACAGGTACACCAGACACTACATCGCTATAACCGTATTCACCATCTAAATAAACCGCACATGGATGGATTTGTTTTGTATCTTTTAAAATTGCTTCTACCATAATAGCTGTAGATTTTGCAGGAGCGTAATATGCAGAACCAGTTTTTAAATAACTTACGATCTCTGCACCTCCATGACGAGTTCTATCTACAATTTCATCAATTTCATCTGCGCTTAATACATCAGAAAGAGGCACACCGGCAACAGTTGAATATCTTGGAAGTGGAACCATATCATCACCATGACCACCCATAACTGAAGCACGGATTTGTCCACCACCGTATCCAAGTTTTTCTTGAATAAATGCTGCCATTCTTGAGCTATCTAAAATACCAGCCATTCCAATTACACGGCTTCTATCAAAACCGCTCTCTTTTAATGCAACATATGTCATTGCATCTAACGGGTTAGATACCATGATTACTACTGCATTTGGAGAATATTTTGCAATTCCTTGAATTACATCTTTTGTAATGTTTGCATTTGTCATAAGTAGATCGTCTCTACTCATACCAGGAAGTCTTGGGCTCCCTGCAGTTACAACTACAACATCACAATCAACTAGATCAGACATCTCTTCTGCAACACTAACAACTGTATGGCTTCTTACAGCTGATGCAGCTTGAGACATATCTAGAGCTTTACCTTTTGCTACGTCAATCTTATTATCACGTAAGATAATTTCATGACAAGATCCAAGCATTGCGAGAGAATAAGCTACCGTTGCTCCAACGTTACCAGCTCCTACTATTCCTACTCTTTTACCTTGATTCGTTTATGCTCCTTGATATTAAATACTATGGCACACACAAAATACACTTAAACAATATGTGCGAACACACAACACTTAAGTATACTAGGTACCATATTAAGGTGAGGTTATTTTTCACCTTTTTTATAAAACATTGCTCAGAGTGTTTCATAAAAAAAGTGAAAAACCACATGCATAAAGCATGCAGTTTTAAATAAAACTATTATATAGCGTCTACAATAGCGTTAAGAGTAGCAGATGGACGCATAGCTTTTTCAGCTAACTCGTCATTTGGATGGAAGTAACCACCAACATCTTGAGCTTTACCTTCAACAGCCATAAGCTCAGACATAATTTGCTCTTCTTTTTCAGTTAATTCTTTTGCAATTGGAGCAAATTTAGCAGCTAATTCTGCATTATCAGACTCAGCAAGTGCTTTTGCCCAGTATTGAGCTACATAGAAGTGAGAAGCTTTATTGTCAGCTTCACCACATTTTCTTCCTGGAGCTTTGTTGTTGTCAAGGTAACCTTGGTTAGCAACATCAAGAGCAGCAGTTAAAGCAGCAAGCTTGTCAGAGTTATGTTTTTGAGCGATAAATCTTAAAGACTCAGCAAGTGCTAAGAACTCACCAAGTGAATCCCAACGTAAGTGACCCTCTTTTAAGAATTGCTCAACGTGTTTAGGAGCAGAACCACCAGCACCAGTTTCATATAATCCACCACCAGCTAATAATGGTACGATTGATAACATTTTTGCAGATGTTCCAAGCTCTAAAATTGGATACATATCAGTTAAGTGGTCACGAAGTACGTTACCAGTTACAGCGATAGTATCTTCACCTTTACGGATACGAGCATTTGTGAAACGAGTAGCATTTGTAACATTCATAATTTGAATATCTAAACCAGTTGTATCAAATTCTGCTAAGTATTTGTTTACTTTTTTGATCATTTCAGCATCGTGAGCACGTTTTTCATCTAACCAGAATACTGCAGGGATACCTTCAATACGAGTTCTTTCAACAGTTAAACGAACCCAGTCTTTGATTGGGATATCTTTAGCACGAGACATTCTCCAGATATCACCAGCTTCACAGTCAAAGCTCATTAATTCTGTACCGTCTTCAGCAGTTACAGTAACTTTACCAGCTTCTGCAAGTTCGAAAGTTGTTGGGTGAGAACCGTATTCTTCAGCTTTTTGAGCCATAAGACCGATATTTTGCATAGTACCCATAGTTGTTACATCGTATTGACCGTTTTTAACACAGTCAGCTACCATTTCAGCATGGAACATTGCATAAGTAGAATCTGGAATAACAGCAACAGTTTCTAATGCGTCACCGTTACGATCCCATTGTTTACCACCTTCACGAACAACAACAGGCATTGAAGCATCGATAATGATGTCGTTTGAAGCGTTGAAGTTTGTAGTACCTTTATCAGAGTCAACCATAGCGATCTTAGGAGCATCAGCTTCTACAACAGCTTGGAAAGCAGCTTTGATTTCAGCTTCTTGTGCATGACCAGCAATTTTTTTCTCTAAGTCTGACATACCAAGATTTGGATTAACACCTAACTCTTTGAAAAGATCAGCATATTTAGTGAAAACTTCTTCGAAGAAAATTTCAAAACCGTGACCAAACATAATTGGATCAGAGATTTTCATCATAGTAGCTTTTAAGTGAAGTGACCAGATAAGACCTTCAGCTTTTGCTTCTTCGATAGTTTTTCTATAGAATGCACGTAATGCAGCAACAGACATAAATGTACCGTCAAGGATTTCACCCTCTAATGCATCTACAGATTTAAGTTCTTTACCATTTAAAGCAATTGTAACTTTTTGTGCTTTATCCATAGTAACAGATTGCTCATTACCAAAGAAATCACCATTTCCACCCATATGTGCTACACGAGCTTTAGAGTTTTCAGAATAAGCTTTTAATCTATGTGGATTGTTTTTAGCGAAGTTTTTAACTGCTTTAGCAGCACGACGATCAGAGTTACCTTCACGAAGAACCGGGTTAACAGCAGAACCTAAACAAACACTATATTTAGCTTGAATTGCTTCTTCTTCAGCATTTGCTGGATTTTCAGGGTAGTTAGGGATATCATAACCTTGCCCTTGAAGTTCAGCGATACAATCTTTTAACTGACCTACAGAAGCAGAAACATTTGGAAGTTTAATAATGTTTGCATCTTCTTGAAGTACTAATTCACCAAGTTTAGATAATTCATCTTCTGCAAGACCCATTGCCGCAAGTACACGACCTGCAAGAGAAATATCGCTAGTAACTACTTCTACACCTGCTTCTTTTGTGAAAGCATTAACGATTGGTAGTAGTGAGTAAGTTGCTAAAGCCGGAGCTTCGTCAATTTTTGACCAAATAATTTTTGACATATCATGTCCTTGTGTTTATTTTTTAATCCACATATGTGTCATGGATTTTACAAGTTTAATGATAGCACTAAGATAGGTAATTTACTCAAAGCTTTACAAAACATTGCTGTTTATTTTTAAAATGTTTCATTTTGTAGCATTTCTAATGTTACTGATATGTGTAGAATAGTTACATGTAAAGTTATGAGTACCTTTTTTCGACTTCATAAAATAGAGATAATTAGTTTTAGCAGGAAAGATAGCTGCTTGAATTGCTTCCAAGCCAACATTACAAATGGGAATTTTTGGAACACCTTTGTATAGATATGTATTATAGAAAGACTTGTCAGTTCTGATTCTATGTGCTGTTACCTTTGTATGAGAGTACTTACCATAGTTTAAACTTCCATCCATTTGCAGTCTCATCCCTTTTTTCAATCTATTATAAATAACAGAACTCACAATTGGCATCTCTTCATTGTTTGCTGACTCTTTTTGAATAATAGATGCTATTGTAAGATAACTAAACCATTTTTTTTCGTTATATGTTCCAAAAATTTTGTAAGAGAGTTCTTTCATCCTTTTTATTGAAATTTTCAATAATAAGCTTACTAACTCTTTTTCTGTTATCCCCATAGGAATTTTATATGTATTAGGAACCAATATTCCTTCTGATATAGGCGATTTTTTTAAAAACTCTTTATATAATGTATGAAAATCTAAATTCAGTTCTTTTGACAACTGTTCTAAAAAAATATACGTAGTCTCTCCAGGAATAAGTGTTACATTTTGTAGTGCCGCTTTTGCTGTCGCCAATTTATATAAAAAATCTGCCTTACTATTTATAGTACTGCCCATATCAATCCATCCGCTTTGCGGTGAACCTATAAGACGCAAAATTAATGAGTCAAGTTTACAAACATCGAATTCATTTCGTTGCATTTGTGATATAATTTGATTTATCGAACCCTTAGGAATATAAAGAACTTTTGGCGTTTCAATAGGCTTGTTTAGGTAATAAATGAAAGATACAGTAATAATTAACACAATATCTAAAATCCATTCTGCTATCATCAGCTTTTTTTCTTTCATTTTTTTAACTCTTTTTTTTGGATTTATAATTCTTCAGAATGGTTTATATCTTGAAGATTTTTCAATTGGAAATATTAATATAAAAAAGCTTTATCTAAAATGGGATCAGAAATTAAATCTATATATAGACAACCTCCAAATTCAACCGGATGTTAATGTAAAGAAACAAGCTTCTGAAAAACTTGATATAAGTACGTATACAAAAAACTTTTATTCGTTTATGCACCTTTTTGATTCTATTGTAATTCCACATTTCAGTTATCAAAACTTTCAAGGTGAATTGTTTTATCATTCAGGAGAAGAAGCCCATTTTGCACTACATTCAAATAAACTTCAATTTGAAACAAAAATCGGCTTTAATAATCAATATGCAGACATTCGCATAAAAGAATTTAAAGCAAATAAAGCAGAAGCGAACGGCAATATTCTTCTTAATCTAAAAACATTAGAGACTTTTTCTAAACTAAACTTCTTAATTAATAACGATGCTAATTGTACACTTTATAGTTCTGCAGATATGGAGCTTGCTAAGTATAAAGTGATTTCACACAATAATATTAAAGATATCAAATCTATTTTAAAACAAATCCCTTTCCCAAAAGGTGTTAAGTACTGGGTGCTTGATGCTATACAATTAGATGATTTAGAAATATCTTCTTTAAACGGGACTATAAACTTTAACGATCTTGCTAATGGGTATAAACATCTTCATGTGCGAGCATCAGCCAATAAACTCAATTACACTTATAATACTAAACTGGATGCTATACATACACAATACACTGATCTTGAATTTAAAGACGGTGTTTTGTGTATCAGACCACAACAAGCTGTATCATATAACTTTGATCTACAAAGTAGCTGGCTAAAAATTGATTTTACAAAGCAAGAAGAACTTTTAACGCTCTTTTTAAAGTTTACGCCTATTCTTAATGATGATATTTTACATCTGTTAAAAGCGTATAAGATAAATCTACCTATGAAACAAAACAGTGGTTCAGTGGATACAGATCTTACTCTCGCAATTAACTTAAGAACAATAGGTGTAGATGCAAACGGGACTTTTTTTGCAAAAAAAGGAAACTTTAACTATCTTGGACAGAATCTTGATGTAAAAAACCTAAAACTAGTTCTTGATAATTATGACATTCGTGTTAAAAATATGGCTGCAAGCTATAAGGATATGATAAATGCAAATGTAGATATTAATTATAATGCAAAAGCGTCTAAAGGCAATGTTGTAGTAAGTGTTACAAAATGTAATATAGACAACAAACTTCATCTTGCTGCAAAACCGCTAAAAGCAATTTATTATATCGATAAAACACAAGATACTCTTTCAGTTGAAAACTCTTCATGGTTCTATAACGATTTTCAAATAGAATTGGATAAAGTAGATATACCGTTGGATATAAACACATTAGAGTTAAGTATCCCAACAACATATTTTAGTCTTAAAAATATTTCTGATGGCTTTATCGCAGGAAGTCTCAACCTGAAAGAGCTTATGGCAGATTTAGATATTGATATTTTAAACTTTAAGTATAACGGGATTAAATCTACACGTTCTAATACTCCATTGAAGTTAAGTTATAAAAATAAAATGTTTTTACTCACAGCAGATGATGATGTTTATCTTGATATAGTTAATAGTGACCTGAAAATTTCAAACTTAGTTTTAAAGTTTCAAGACAACTCCTTCTATCTTAAAAAACCTATGATTTCATTTGGAAAATTTACACAGGCCGAAGTATATGCACAATATAATCTTGATACACAACAAGCACACTTCAGCCTTGAAAATCTTCTGATTAAAAATCCTAAAAACGATAAAACACTCTATAGTAATGATAAAGTTTTGTTAAATGCTTCTATTCTAGATGACCAGATTCAAATAAACTCTAAAGAACTAAATACAACTTTTCATTTAGACAACACACAATGGTCTTTAAAACTGAATGACTTGAAAAATTTATATAAAGAATCCGATTTTCTAAAAAAGTATCATTTAACAGACGGTAAAGTAAATATTTATAAACAATTAAATGATGAAACAACTAAATTTAAAGCTACTATAAACTACCCGTATAAACTGCTTTATAAAGAGAATAAAGCTGTAGAGCTTTATCAAATTAGCGGAAAACTCACAAAAAAACAAAATCTTTATATCAAGGTAAATGACAAAATCAATATTGCCGTTAACGGTGGAATAAAGATCGGTGTTCGTGACAATAATATATCCCTTCCTGAAACACTGAAATGGATTTCAACACTTGATACTAACGATTCAAACGAATCTTCAGCAAATATCAATATTTCAGCATTAAATTCAGCTTTATATCTTGGTAACGAGAGATACGCTTTAGCTGATAACTTAACTGTTCAATATCACGATAGTATTTTAACGGCACAACTCCAACATATCAACGGTAAAGCGGGTTTCAAGCTTGATCACAACACCTTTCATCTATACGGTGAAGGCTTTGGGGATCAGTTTATGGGAAAACTTTTTATATTTTCAAAGTTTAAAAATGGGACTCTTGACTTTAATATAGACGGTACGTTAGATAAATACAGCGGCATATTGCTTGTCGAAAAAAGTACACTTTTAGACTATGCACTTTTAAACAATGTACTTGCGTTTGTTAATACTGTTCCATCACTTATAACATTCTCTATACCGGGATATAGTAAAAACGGCCTATACATGAATCATGCTTATTTAAAATTTGATTATGATCAAGGTCGCTACAATATCAATGAGATGTATATGGATTCTCAAGAGCTTAAAGTTGCAGCTACAGGTACAGCAGATCCTAAAAACGACAAAATAGATCTCTCACTCAATCTTAAAACTGATATAGCAAGTGATATTTCACAAATCCCACTTGTAGGTTACATTATCTTTGATGGTAAAGCAATTTCAACAAGTATGAAAGTTACAGGAAAGTTAAGTGATCCAACTATTGAATCGGCTATAGCAAAAGAGGTAATCGTAGCGCCTTTAAATATTATAAAAAGAACGCTCAAATTACCTTTTAAAATCTTTGAATAAAACTATTCATTTCTAAGAACAGTAAGTATATCTACTTCGCTTGCTTTTTTTGCAGGATAATAAGAAGATAAAACCACAATTACAAATGCTCCGGCAACAATCATAAAAAAGTCGCTGAGATTTAGATCAAGAGGCAGTGTAGATGTCGGATAAACATCTTTAGGAAGATTGATAATATCAAAAGTTCCAAGTATCCATATACCGCTAAGCCCCAATACAATACCTGCGATAATTCCGCTGATACCAATAACTATACCAAGATATAAAAACACTTTTTTAATCTCGGCAGTTGTTGCACCTAAAGAAAGCAGTAATGCAATCTCCCCTCTTCTATTCATAACAGTCATAAGGAGTGATGAAATGATATTGATCGATGCTATAAGGATAATAAGCATTAAAACAATAAATAAAGACGTTTTTTCCATCTCTAAAGCAGCAAAAAAGTTCACATTGTCCTGCCACCACCCTTTAACACTTACAGTTACGGGAAGCTCTTCTGCGATTAGTTTAATATCTTCTTGAGGATTCTTAGAATAGATATGGATTCCATCATAGAGATCTGAAGGCATGCGTAATAGTGTTTGTAAAGAGTTAAGTGATGTATAGTGATATGCTTTATCATATGCAGAAAGCCCGGAATCAAAGCTGGATTGAACACGAAATCTTTTTAATTTAGGCGTAATACTGAAACCGCCTGGTTCAACATTTGTAAAAATATACATCAACTTGTCATCAGTTGAAAGTCGAAACTCCTCTTTTAAAGACTTTCCTACAATAACATCAAATTTATTGAATGTTTTATTTTCAATGGCTTTTTTCAGGACGCTGTTAACTTCTGCTTCATCTTCAAAGTTCACACCAAAAATATATCCGCCCTCCAGTTTCGATCCACTTTTTGAGATCACTGCAGATTGTACATACGGACTAAATGCAAGATTCGGAAATTTTGATTCTAAGTCTATTAAAAGTGATTCATTAACAGCACCGTAGAACTTTGGTAATACTGTCAAAGGGTAGTTCATAATTGTGAGTTTCTTTTTAAACTCGTTATCAAAACCTGTCATAAGTGCCATGGCAATAAGTAATACCATAACACCTAACATAATTCCTAAAAAGGCAAGAAGTGCTGAGATAAAGATAAAAGGTTGATCTTTATCAAAGCGTAAAAATTTTTTTACTAAAAATGTAACTAAATTCTTTTTCAAGATGCAAATACACCTTTTTTAGGACCGCTTTGACCACAGCATTGTTTATATTTTTTACCGCTGCCGCAAGGACATGGTTCGTTTCTTGCCGGCTTTTTAGCAAACGAATTATCTTCTTGAGTATTTTCAGAAAGATTCAGCTGCATCATCTCATCCTGAGCTTTTTGACGTTGCGCTAGCTCTTCGGCAACCATTGCAGCTTCCTCTTCAGCTGAC
>JBFEUD010000015.1:0-17265 GCA_041547625.1 Sulfurimonas sp. | reverse complement strand
TTTCCGGTTCATTAATCCCCATCCATTTAGCTAGGTTTACAACCGGTATAACAACTTCACGAAGGTCAAATATACCTTCAATAAACTCAGGTGTTCCAGGTAGTTCTGTTAAAAAAGGTACTTTAATAATCTCTCGTACTTTGGCAACATTAATGCCATAAATACCCTCATAGACTTCTCCGTTTTCCTCTTTAAAGATACGAAAGTCAACCAGCTCCATCTCATTGGAGCCTATTTTTAAGGAGTTATCACCCATAATTTAAATCCCTTTAGAGAACTGTTTCTCTTCCAATATTATATTGTCTTGTAACGATTTTACAATAAAATATCTTTGATTACAAGCAAAAGCGGCTAAGTTAATATAATGCATATTCTCTATTTTGATCGTTTTATTTTGATGAAAATGTCCTTCTATAAAATAGTCACAATCAAACCTATTATTAAAGCGATTTTGTATAAAACTGTCAAACCAAGCAAGCTCTTTACAGTCATCTTTTTTCATAAGATGCTGATCAACAAAACGTAAAATAAAATGATTAAATAAATTATCAATAGGTTTTAAAATTTTCAATATTATAGGATTTCTAATAAATGAAGTATATATCTTATAGCCTAGTTTTCCGTCAAAATCACCGTGTGCCAGATAAAGCTTTTTGTCTTGATAGATTGCAGCTACAGGTTGTTCTCCGATAGGATAAATCTTAATATTCTGAAAAACGGCTTTAAGGTTAAAATCGTGATTTCCCTCAAAATAAATCACTTCTATCTCTTGTGCAATTTTTTCTAAAAGCTCTATGATTTTTTGGTTTTCTATATACGTATGTTCGATACTTCCAAATAGTGCATCGAAAATATCACCCATTAAAAGTAGTTGTGTAGGTTGAAGTTGTTTTTCTTGGATTGCCTCGATGAAGCTTAAAAGTTCTGGACGATTTGAGGAGTAGTGTGCATCCGAAATAATGAATGCACCCTCTTTGATCTCTATGTTACGGGACATATGCTATATCTGGAATACCAGCATCCTCATCTAATCCCATCATGATATTGGCATTAACAACCGCCTGGCTTGATGCTCCACGCATTAAGTTATCGATAGATGATGAGATAAAGAGCATGTTCCCTTTTCTTTTTACGTAAATATCGCAAAAATTTGTCCCTGCAACATCTTTCATAGTCGTTGGTTGGTTTGAAATACGTACATGCGGTGCATCTTTATAAAACTCTTCTAACACAGTTTGTTCATCAAAATCACCATCAACATGGATATACATTGAACTAATCATACCCCGAGTGATCGGTACTAAATGGGGTACAAAATGAACCTCTTCAAAATCTACGTTTAATTTATCTGCAATTTCAGGAGCATGACGGTGCATTAAAGGATTATATGCAAAAAGATTATCATTTACGTTTACAAAATGGGTAGTATCACTCAGTTTTTTCCCTGCACCGCTCACACCAGTTTTTGCATCAATAATAATCGGTGTATTTGGAACACGATACTGCATAAACGGCAATAAGCCCAAAATTGCCGAAGTTGGAAAACATCCAGGGTTCGCTACAAGCTTCGCACTCTTTAACTCTTCACGGAAAAGTTCAGGCAATCCGTATACACTGTGTTCTAAATTTTCAACATCCGTATGCTGAGTATAAAATGCTTCATAAGTATAGAGAGGCAAACGATAATCAGCTGAGAGGTCTACTACTTTAACACCCTTAGCAATCAAAGGTTTTACATATGCCATAGCAGTTTTATGAGGTAATGCTAAAAAAACCAAGTCACATTCCATACTTGCTTCAGCAACATTTGCTTCTTTAACTTCTAAATCACATACGCTTTTTAGTGACGGATGTAGTTCATCTGCCTTCGTTCCACCTTCTGAATTAGCAAGGTACGTAAGTTTGAAGTTTGGATGTTTAACTAAGATTTTTACCAGTTCAAGCCCTGTGTAACCACTAGCTCCGATAACACCTACATTAATGTGAGTCAAAAACAATCTCCTGATATTTTACTTCATCAATTTCAAATTCTTTTTCACCGCCAGGAAGACGAACTTTCACCTCATCACCCTCTTCTTTCCCAAGAAGCTGTTTTGCAAGTGGAGAGTTAAATGAAATTAGTCCCATATCTGGATTACTTTCTGCACCGCCAACAATTGTGTATGAAACTTCTTCATCACTATCAAGATCTGTCATAATAACAGTAGAACCAAAACTTACTTTTGCATGTTCAAGTTCACTAGGATCTACAATCTGAGCATTTCCGATAATCTCTTGAAGTTCCGCTAAACGATTGTCTATGTTTTTTTGCATCTCTTTTGCCGCATGATACTCGGCATTTTCTTTTAGATCACCGTGTTCAAGTGCTTCTTCAATCGCTTTTACAACACCTGGACGCTTTACTTCTCTAAGATCTTTTACTTCAGCTTGAAGCTTCTCATAGCCGAAAATTGTCATTGGCTCTACATTACTCATTATATTTTCCTAATTATTTTAAAAATGTTATTGAAAATTATATCAAAATTTGGATTCAACCCTGTTTCTACCATTTTCTTTAGCCATATAAAGTGCTTCATCTGCTCTTTCAAAAGTCTCTGTATACTCTTCCCCTTTCCGGTAAAAAGTCAAACCAATACTTAGAGTTATCTTCTCTTGTAAACCAAAGTCATATTGAGCAAATTTTCTACGTATATTTTCTAAAACTCTTTGCGATTCATTTGTATTGTTAACCAACATTGCAATAACAAACTCTTCACCACCCCATCGAGCAACAAGATCATTTTTACGGATATTTTCTTGTAAGACACTTGCTGTTTTCTTTAAAACGACATCCCCGATATTATGCCCATAAGTATCATTGACTTTTTTAAACCAGTCAATATCAACTACTGCAAACACAAGCGTTTTATTTTCCCTTTCAGCAGTATGAACTATAAAATCAAAAACAGTTTCAAACTTTTCTCTATTATATAAAGAGGTCAAATGATCTCTTGTCGCTTTTTGGTATAGTTTTTGTTCAGACTCTTTAAGTAATTCTATATCTCTTAACTTTTGTTCAAGTTCTTGCATATATGATTTGTTAATATCATCTTTTTCTTTGATGGAATCACTCATCTTATTGAAATATTCTGCAATTGTTTGTAACTCATTGTTGCTATCAATTTTAATTTTCTCACCATAAACACCTCGGGAGATCTTACTAAATCCTCTTAGCAAGGTTTTAAAATGTCTTCTTAAATAAAAAAACACACCTAAAACAGTAACTAAAAGAGACAACGATATAATCCAAAGTAAAACAATTTGAGTACTTTTCAGATGCTTAAAGTGTTCATTATAATTGTCTTTTTCATAAAAAAGCATCATTGAACCATTAGTGTTATCTTTATCTATATAGCTCAACTATTTTGCTTTTATAAAATATTCTTTTTCATTTATAACAGCTGTTAATAAATCTATTTTTTTCTTTAATAATAATAAGTATTCTGTATAAGATACGGGCATCTCTGAGAGTGCTTCTCCCCCTTTAGTGAAAAAAGATGTAGCTCCTATTACCCTGTCTCCTACGACTGCAAGCTGTATATTACTTCCACGGTTCATCTCTTGAAGGACCTTATTACTGATTTGCAAACCAATAACCACTATCCCCTCTACAATATCTTCTCTCAATACAGGTACCGCACTAAAGAAAACGAAAAGATCTCCTATTCTTTCTATTTTACTGATAGGCTCTTTTGTTTTTAAAGATTCATGAATAATATGAAAAGCTTCTAAGTTATCGCCATCTATATGTAACATTCCCCATTGTTTAATCATGTTACCATTTTTATCAAGTATAGTAACATTATCAATTTCTAGATTTTTACTATATTGATTTCTATCTATATCTTCTAGCGAGGCATGATGTTCTATTAAAGAGTTTGCTATATAAATATTACTTTGCTCAATGAAAACAAACTGGTTTTCGATAAGCAACATAGTTTGCATAAACTCTTCATTAATAACTTTTTTCAATGTCTTTTCAGTTAAAGACTCCAAATAGCTCACGGCTACAAACCCTTCAACTAAAAAAACTGCCATTATCACGGTTGCAATTTTAGAACCTAAAGAAAACCTCATCTCTTCTCTTTAACAAAATCAACTAATGTTTTTGGTTTCTGCTTTTTCTTATAAAATTTTTCATATTCACCTATAGCCCATTCTAAAGTTTGCTCTTGATGACACGAACCGTTTTGACATGAAGACGGCATACCGTATTTTTGTGTTGCTTCTGGAGGAACAATTTTAAAAGCATGAGATCGAATAGTATATTCTCCACCTGTTTTTCCAATCAAAGGCATATGACAGCCTACACAACTTGCTTTCGAAGTTGGACAAGGATAATGTTGTTTATCTGTTTTCTCACCAAAGATATGACACTCTGCACACCTTGCATCAACAGATCTTTTTGAACGAATTTTTGTATCAATGCCGTGTGGTTCGTGACATGTAACACAGGTAATACCTAATTTCGCACTCTCTATAGTTGGCTTTTTACCCTCTTTTGCAGAACGATAATCTTCACTATGACACGCTAAACACGATTGATCTTTGTTCCCGCCATGAGGATTCTTTTTCGTTTTCAGATTTGTTAGTGAATTGGCATGTTTCGAAAATGAAAAGTCAGCATACTCCTGATGTCTGTTTTTGGACAATCCCTGTCCCCACCAATTTTTCTTTTTTGTATCATTTTGTATTGTGGATTGTACAAACGAACTATTAAGTTCTTGTCCAGGAATATATTCTAACGGGAAGTTAAAAAGTGTCGTTTTACCATCACTAGTAGTAATACTCGTGGTACCGCGCGTATGACATTGCCCACATACTGCAGATTTTTGAGAAACAATAATATCGTCTTGATACTCTTTATGTTCCGTATGGCATATTACACATTCTGTATTTGTTTGCATCTTTTGGTGTTCTACATGCGTACTTGCAGGACCATGACATGCTTCACAATGTACTCCATATTCATTAAATTCATATGTACTATGATCATATCCTGTCGTGTGACACCCATTACATTTGGCTGAAGCAGGGTTTTTAATCCAATCATGTACTTTATACGGTACCCACTGTTGTGTTGTAACTAACCATTTTGCAGGAAATACGTAATATTCTCCATCAATCAAACGCATGTAGACTTGTTCCCATTTTGAACCGACTACAAACTCCACATCTTCTTTTTTGAAATCAACTACTTCATTTGAAGTATTAAAATCTCCCAAAATTTGTTTCAGTGACTTGACAGGTTGAAAAATCTTTGGATGCAAAGTATCATCCAATGAATGTGTTTGAATACTGTGACATGATACACATTGCCCCTCGCCGACATAATGTGCATCTGTATTGACATTTTTATGCGTAGTAAAAAGAAAATATACAACTATAATAATAAAAATGATAAGGATAAAAAATATTTTTCTCATACAAAAATAGTAACATCAATGGTATTAACGGCTGATTAAGTAGAAAAACTTTTTAATGTACTTGCGAAAGTTCAAATTTTATAATTGTATTTTGTGTAAACAAATTGATAACACAGCCTTTTTTTTCAATTTTCACAACTTCTGCTACATCATTAAGTAAACATCTTGTTTCTTTTGTAAAAGGATCGTACACCTGCAGTTTTTCATCTTCAACAAAGAAGATTCTTCCCCCGCCGCAACCATCGCCTATAATCCCCTCACATACTAAAGGGGAACTGAGATCAAAACCATCCATCATCCATACAATCCTCTTTAGCATCTTTTACAAACTCTGAATACTCCGATCCGTTTGTATCAATCAATTTATACTCTTGATATGTGTACTCTTTAAAAAACTTTTCATTCATACAGATACAAACAGTTTGATTTACATCGTTTTCACACGTCGATAATATTCTTTCTTTTTGAGAACTCTCCCAGCCCAAATAAGATTTATAATATGGGTACAGTGTCCAGATTGCAAAACCTATCGTTATGATAATATTAACGATAAATTCCCCTTTTTTAGTTTCCCTATACCGTTTTACATCGTAAATAATCAAAATTAAAAATATTATTTCAAGCACTATATTAAACCAGTCACTATCTAAAAAATCAAACACTATTTTTTCCTCAACATTTTAATTGCTTCTGCACACATTGTAAGTCCAAAAGTGGCAGTCACACCCATAAAACTGCCCTTCTCTTTAATCTGTGCCTCTTCAGAAGAAAAGATCACTTTGTACTTTTTAGTGAATTTTCTTTTTCTCAGTTCATAACGTATTTTTGAGCCAAACTTATCACCGTAGCTTTTCCATATATCTGCAACTTGTACCTTTGTCGGATCAACTCTTTTAGCACTTCCAAACGAGGAAATCAATTTCTTGTAACACTTTTGTGCAAGTGCCAGTTTCGCTTTTGTATCATCAATCGCATCCAAAACCAGATCGTATTCTGAAAAATCAAACTCTTTCACCCACTCTTCATCAATTCTTGCATGGATGATTTTTATTTCAGGGTAATGCTGTTGCAAGGCTTCTACTTTTATTTCATGCTCATGCAATTCTGACCACATCTGACGGTTTTGGTTTGTTTTATCATAAGTATCAAAATCGACAATAGTGATATCTGTAATGCCGTTTCTATACAAACAATCCAGACAAAAACTGCCGACTCCTCCTACACCGAGTAAAATAATTTTTCCGTTTTGCAGTCTTTCAAAATCATTTCCAAAAAGAAGTCTTGTCCTTGTATATCTAGCCATCGATCCACTCTTGCAATTGATTTATACTTTTATAAGCACTCAGATCCAGCATAATAGGCGTAATGGATATATATCCTTGCTCAATCGCTTCAAAGTCACTCATAGTGCTCACTCCTTTTCTCGGAGAAAATGAAAGCGGATGCAGTCCAAGCCAATGGTACTCCTCCCCTCTCGGATTTCTGTGTACGTGAGAATCGTTTTCATAGTGTCTGTACCCTGCATATGTAACTTTCATCTCGGCTTCTTCAACATCAGGCGGAATATTGATATTTAAAAACTCCCTTTCAGGTAAAGGAAATGTTCCGTTTTTAATCTTCTCTACCAAAGATTTGATAGTTTTTTGAGCAAGTGAAAAATCCCCGTCTGGATTGGTAAAATCCATCACCTGAGAGATCGCGATCGAAGGGATTCCATGTAATACACCTTCCATAGCCCCCGCAGCCGTTCCCGAGTATGTAATATCTTCACCCATATTTGAACCGCGATTTATTCCACTCACCACCAAATCTGGTTTTTTTTCATCAAACATAGTACTCAAAGAAAGATAGACACAATCAGTCGGTGTCCCATCATCAAGTTTATAAAAGTCATCCTCTACAGAGATAAAACGTAAAGGTCTTACCAATGTCAAAGAGTGTCCGCAAGCTGACTTTTCATTTGCAGGTGCCACTACTATTACTTCTACATCTTCTATAGTTTTTAAAATATTTGCTAAAGCCAACAATCCTTTGGCCTCATATCCGTCATCATTTGTTACAAGTATTGTATATCTTTTTTCCATAAACGTATTTTACAAACAATATGGTAAAATTTGCCTAACTTTAAACCAAGGGCATGTGCAAATGAGAATAGACGGAAGATTCTGGCTGACTAAAAATGATAGAAGTTTTTTAGGTTCAGGGAGAATCGAACTCTTAGAAAAAATTGCACAGACCGGTTCAATCAATGCAGCGGCCAAAGAGATGAAAATGAGCTACAAAGCTGCTTGGGAACGTATTAACTCCATGAATGAATTGGCTGATGAGCCTATTATTTTAAGAACTATTGGCGGTAAAGGCGGCGGTGGTACAAAACTTACAGACTACGCGTATGAATTGATAAATACTTATAAGAAACTAGACGAACTCCACAGACAGTTTATCAATAGGTTTAGCGAAGCAGGTGACAATCCTGAACATCTTGCACAAATTTTAAACCGTCTTTTTTTAACGACAAGTGCGAGAAATCAACTTCTAGCAACTATTTCACAAATTACAATCAATAAAATAAACGCCGTTATCTCTATGGAAATAGCAGGTGGAGGTATGTTACACTCGTCAATTACATCCAAATCTGCTGAAGATATGAACTTACGTGTAGGGAGTGAAGTCTACGGCATCATCAAATCTAGTGATATCCAAATCACAACACAACAACCTAAAAGTACAGAGAAAACAAATGTACTTGAAGGAGTAATTAAATCGATCATCAGTAACGAAACAAACAGTGAGGTCTCTTTAGAAATCAATGAAAAGTTTACACTGACATTATCTCTTTCAAGTATGGAAGTGCAACAACTTAAAGAAGGAGATAAAGCGTTTGCTGTTATAGATTATGCAAATGTCATTATTGGTCTTTAAATTTGGTATAAATCTTGCTTAGTTTAAAGTATGAAAAATATACTATTATCCCTTTTATTTATTACAACACTTTTTGCTTCAGAAATTGAAACAGATTATAAAAAACTAAATACAAAAGTTGATGCTATCTCGTCAACTTTATCAGCAGAGGAAAAAGTTTCCCTCTATTATCTTATTCTTTCAACACACGATAAAATTACATCGGCACTCAGCCTTGACGAAACGAAAGTACAAACTCTCGATACACTTCAAACAAAAACTTTGTCACAACTAGATGCACTTAATACAAAAATTGAACATAACAAACTTCAAGAGATTAAAGAGCTTTATAAAAAGATCAATACAGATGCAAAAAAGCTTATAGCTGAGCAGCAATCTAAAGAAGCAACTGTAATATACAAAGATAAAATAGTATATAAAGACAAAATTATTCAACAAAACTCTTGGACATACACAATTACGACAGGGATTATAGCTCTTTTAGCAGGTTTTATTCTGGCATTGTTCTTTCGTTCTAAAAATCCAACTTCAAATAACAAAGCAGATACTACTTTTATACAACATAATGAAAAAGAAAATAGAGTATTAAAAGAACAAATTGCTATGCTTCAGGAGCAAAACAGTAGCAAATCAAAAGAACTGGAACTGCAAACTTCAGAATTAAACAGTGTAACTTCTTCTTATAGAACAAAACTTTCCGAGTTACAACAAACACTTGATCGAGAAAAAGAGAACTTGCAAGAACAAGTCACCGTACTTCAAGAACAGCTACAAATGCAACAGACGGACAATGAAACTGTACAAAACGAGCTAGAGAACTGTAAAGCACAATTAGCATCACAAGATGAAAACAGCTTTGAGTTTGAAGAAAAATTAAGCTCTGTACAACATCAAAGTCAAGATATTAATTCAATTTTAGATACTATAGCGGATATCGCAGAACAAACAAATCTTCTTGCTCTTAATGCGGCTATTGAAGCTGCACGTGCAGGAGAACACGGCCGCGGTTTTGCCGTTGTTGCCGATGAAGTAAGAAAATTAGCAGAGCGTACACAGAAGACGTTAAGTGAGGCAAAAGTAGAGATTTCAGCAGTTGTTGACGGCATCGCAAATCTAAAAACTTGACTTTAGATACTTTAATAGTGTAAAATTACGGTATCAAAAGATACGCTTCTTATCTTAAATCTTTCTCATACTAACAATCCAAAAAAATCTAAGGTAGACATTTTATGAGTGAAACTACACAATCACAACCCCGTAAAAACAACAAAAACAGTAAAACTAATAATAACAATTCAAAAAGAACACATACTCCGGTAAGCGGTTCTAGTGTTGAAGAGTTACGTATAAAAAGTATTGACGAATTAGTTGAACTGGCAACAGAACTAGGTGTTGAACAACCAAATGAACTAAAACGTCAAGACGTTATCTTCGAGATCTTAAAAGCACAAACTGCTCAAGGCGGATATATCCTATTTAGCGGTATTTTAGAGATCATGCAAGACGGTTACGGTTTTATCCGTTCAATCGACAAATCATTTAACGAATCAATCAACGATGCATACGTATCAAATACTCAAATCCGTCGTTTCGCATTAAGAAACGGTGACGTTGTAACAGGACAAGTTCGTCCTCCAAAAGATCAAGAAAGATACTACGCACTTATCAAAATAGAAGCGGTAAACTCTCTTCCACCTGAAGAATCTAAGAAACGTCCTTTATTTGACAACTTAACTCCTCTATATCCACAAGAGCAATTAAAACTTGAATATAAAGAAAAAGGTTACACTGGTCGTATGATGGATCTTTTTGCACCTATCGGTAAAGGGCAAAGAAGTCTTATCGTAGCACCTCCAAGAAGTGGTAAAACTGAGCTTCTAAAAGAGATTGCTCACGGTATTACAAACAACCATCCAGAAGTTGACTTAATGGTACTTCTAGTAGATGAGAGACCTGAAGAGGTTACAGATATGGAGCGTAGTGTTAAAGGTGAGGTATATAGTTCAACTTTCGATATGCCTGCGAAAAACCACGTAAAAGTAGCTGAAATGGTAATTGAGAAAGCTAAACGTCGTGTAGAACTTGGACGTGATGTAGTTATCTTACTTGACTCGATCACTCGTCTTGCTCGTGCATACAATACTGTAACACCTTCAAGCGGTAAGGTTCTTTCAGGTGGTGTGGATGCGAATGCACTTCACAAGCCAAAACGTTTCTTCGGTGCTGCACGTAACATCGAAAACGGAGGAAGTTTAACAATCGTTGCTACTGCACTGATTGATACTGGAAGCCGTATGGATGAAGTTATCTTTGAAGAGTTCAAAGGTACTGGTAACTCTGAGGTTGTTCTTGATAGAAAAATTGCTGACAGACGTATCTTCCCTGCGATTGACATCCTTAAATCTGGTACTCGTAAAGATGATCTTCTTATCGGTACTGAAACATTACAAAAAGTATTTATTTTACGTCAAATGTTACATAAACAAGACGATGAAGTAGAAGCGCTTAAATTTATCTACAATACAATGGGTAAAAAAGCAACGAACGAAGAGTTCTTAGAGAGTATGAACACAGATAAGTAAGGCGGACTAAACTTATGCGCATAGGTGTATTTGATAGCGGTATTGGAGGCTTAACTGTTGTTAAGTCACTTCTAAAGCACCAACTTTTTGAAGAGATCGTCTACTACGGTGACACAGCCCGTGTCCCTTACGGTTCAAAAGATAAAAACACAATCATCCGTTACGGTATCGAAGCGGTTGAGATGTTTAAAAACTTCGATCTCGATATGATCGTTGTTGCTTGTAATACTGTAAGTGCCTACGCTTTAAAAGAGATGAATGAAACGGCATCATGTCCTGTTATCGGAGTTGTAGAGGCAGGAGTCCTTGCTTGTGCAAATATGCTTGAAAACAAAGATGCAAATGTTTTGGTTTTAGGAACAAAAGCGACTGTCAATTCACAAGCGTATGAAAATGGGCTTACTAAACATTCTTATACAAATATCAACTCCCTTGCTACACCTCTTTTTGTTCCTATTGTTGAAGAGGAATTAAACAACAGCACTATTTTAGACGAGACGATGAAACACTACTTTAAAAATGTCTCTATGCCTGATGCCGTAATACTTGGATGTACACACTTTCCTCTTATAGCAGATGAATTGCAAAACTATTTTGGAGGTGAGACTAAGCTGGTTCATTCAGGAGATGCAATCGTTGAGTATTTACATACGCAATTTGATTTTGCTAAAAAATATCCTTCACCGACACTCAAATTTTTCGCTTCTGAAAATCCAGAAGCGCTTCGCACTATTGCCAACAAATGGCTTGAATTATGAAAAGAGTTTCACTATTTGGTTATGGAATAACCACTAAAGCTCTCGGCAAAGTAATTAAAAATTCTGTTTTTTACGACGATAACGTTAAAGAACCTTATTTTGATGAAAACAATTTTATCATCCGTCCATCCAGTGAATTCAATCCGGACTTTTCCGATCTGGAGATCCCTTCACCGGGAATGCCTCCACACCATAAACTTATCACAAGTGCAAAACACCTTATCAGTGAGTATGACTACTTTAAAGATGTAATGAATCTAAAAATATGGATCAGTGGAACAAACGGTAAAACAACTACTACACAGATGACACAACATCTCTTAGAAGATAAAAACAGTGTAGCTGGTGGAAATATCGGTACACCTTTAGCAGACTTAGACCAAAAAGCTCCAATCTGGATTTTAGAGACAAGCTCTTTTACGATCCATTATACAAATGAAGCAAGTCCGAACATCTATGTACTTTTACCGTTAAGTCCTGACCATCTTTCTTGGCACGGTTCTATGCAAGAATACATAGATGCAAAACTCAAGCCTTTAAAACTTATGAAAAAAGGCTCTACGGCAATTATTCCCGAAGCGTATAAAGATGCTACAAGTGCTGCAAATATCATTACGTATAAAGATGAAGCTGATTTAGCCGAGCAATTTGGCATCGACATTGAAAAAGTCAACTTCAAAGGGGCATTTTTAATGGATGCTCTTTTGGCAATGGCTGTAGATAAAATCGTTTTTGATCGCATTGAATACGACAAAATAAACAGTTTTACACTTGATCCTCATCGTCAAGAAGAGTTTTACGATGCACAAAAACGTCTTTGGGTAAATGATACTAAAGCAACAAATTTAGATGCAACGATTGCAGCAGTCAAACGCTATCAAGATCAATTTATCCATCTTATTTTAGGTGGAGATGACAAGGGAGTTGATCTAAGTGAACTTTTTGCATTTTTACAAGAGAAAAATCTAAAAATTTATGCGATTGGTTCAAACAAAGATAGACTTATGACACTGGCACAAAACTACGGTGTTCAGGCACATAAATGTAAAGATCTTGTGGATGCTGTAAACACTATAGATCACGCTTTAAAAAATGGTGAAGTTGCCCTGCTTTCCCCTGCTGCAGCCAGTTTAGATGAATTTCAATCATACGCTCATAGAGGAAACCTGTTTAAAGAGAGTGTGGATAAACTCTAAGCCACGTAATAATCTTTTAACTCTTTAAATGCTAAAATCTCTCTAATTACAATAGGGAGTCCAAAAGGTGAAAAACAGCTCTGAAGTCTTAGCAAGAAAATACCGTCCAAAAAATTTCGATGAGTTAATCGGGCAAGAGACTATTGCCCAAACTCTTTCTCTTGCACTCGACTCCCAAAGACTCTCTCATGCTTACCTTTTTTCAGGTCTTAGAGGAAGCGGTAAGACATCAACAGCACGTATCTTTGCTAAAGCTCTCATCTGTGAGCAAGGGGTTTCCCACCACCCTTGTGGCAACTGTGAGAACTGTGTTATGTCTATTGAAAACCGCCATATGGATATCATTGAGATGGATGCCGCATCGAGTCGTAAAATCGATGATATTCGTGACTTAATTGAACAAACAAAATACCGTCCTGCAGTAGCAAGATATAAAATATTCATTATCGATGAAGTGCACATGCTTACAAAAGAGGCGTTCAATGCCCTTCTTAAAACTCTTGAAGAGCCGCCTGAATATGTAAAATTTATCTTGGCAACGACTGATCCCCTAAAACTGCCGGCAACTATTTTAAGTCGTACACAGCACTTTAGGTTTAAGAGTATTGCTACACATAAAATTGTGGAGCATCTAGCATACATTTTAAATCTAGAGGGTATCGCTTACGAGCATGATGCTTTAGAGATTTTAGCTCGTAGCGGAAGCGGTTCTTTACGTGATACTCTGACACTCTTAGATCAAGCTATCATCTACTCTAAAGGGCATGTTGACGTGCCTACTGTTACAGATATGCTAGGACTTGTTGATCCTCAGTTTATCGCCCAGCTTTTCAATGCTGTTTTTGCAAAAGACTATGCAAAACTTGTAGAACTTACAAAAGTTCTGGAAGATTATGACAGTGAGATGGTTGTTGATGAGCTAATCGCCTACTTAAAAGAGAAGATGTACAATCACGATGCACTCTTTTCAACTTTAGTACTTGATAGATTTTTTAGAATTTTAAGTGATTCAAAATACCTCTTCAGCATTAATGCGGACGGTTCATTTGTACTTTCTATGATCTTTTTCAAGATGATCGAAGCACTGAAAATCAAAGAGATCGATCAGATGATCGAATCGTTTGAAAAAGATATTCCAATGGAACAACTTGCCGCTGCTAAAATAAAGATCCAAAGTACGACTCCGGAAATGGCAGTACAAAAACAAGAAGCTGCAACTGTACAAGCAGAACCTCAGGCTCAAGAGGTGCAAACACAAGCAATACAAATACAAGAAGAAGTTCAAGAGGAGACTGTACCGCCACAGCCTCAAATTGTTGACCCAAATTTAGAAAAATTTAACACACTTGTAGCAGCAATTGCAGATCGTAACTATGAACTCGGTGAATGCTTCAAACACAACATCACTTTTATCTCATTTGAAAACGACACTCTTACTTGGGAGAGTTGTGCAGACGACAACTGTAAAAAACTGCTTAAACACGGTTATTCTGTTATCAAACAGCTTGTGCGCGAAACCTTCGGTTTTGAAACTCAAATCAAGGGGATAGCCTGCAGCAAACCGATAGAAGAGCCGCAAGCAGAACCTAGCATTCCTGAGCCTCTGCAGAAACAGGAAGTACAAGAGGAGATTCCTCAACCTGTCCAAGAAACAATGCCAACTCCACCGCAAATGCAAGAAGCACCACAAAGCGGTTCAACTACAGCTGATATGGAAATGGGTGGAAGTGCAAGTTGTGTGACAAACTGTGATGAGCCTTCACGCCAAGATGAGATAAACGGTACGGACATTACAAAAGAGCCAATGGTGCAAAAAGCTATTGAGCTTTTTGAAGCGAAGAAAGTTACTATTCAATCAAAAATTTAAACTAGACTATTTTCTTTTATAAAGTCTCTTTACAATATTTTTAAGAAGCACCGAGATTTTTAAAAACTCCAAATTGTGGTGTATCTCTAACTCTGCTTCGTAATTTTTATTGTTTAATTCTTCTAGGTACGTAGTTAAAGCATTAATATCTTTGTCGAGTTTAAAAACAAACTTCTTTAAAGAGTAATAACTTACTACATATAAAATAAACACGAGCTCAAAGTAAGAAAACCAAAAGTCAGGTGGAAGTTGCGTATCTACCAAGGTGTACTTCAGAACAAGCCCAATGATGGCAAATACTGCAGTAAGTATGAGAAAGAAGATCAGATAGATTCTACTTTTAATACTTAACATAACTTGTAACCGACACCTCTGACCGTTTGAATATAGTCTTTTGTTTTGTCAGGATCGATTTTTTCTTTAAGTCTGTTAATCGCTACATTTACAGTTTTGTACTGATAGTTTTGTGAATCCTGCCATACGTTTTCAAGAAGATAGTCACGGTCAAGTACACTGTTTTTGTTTGTAATGAATTCACATAAAAGATCAAATTCCAATTTTGTCACCTCAACAGCTTTACCGTCAACTTTCAACTCTCTTGTACTTTTGTCAAGTACCATATCTCTATAAGAAAGTTTCCCTTCGGCTACTTTTTTCGATGTTCTTTTAAGAATAGATTTTACGCGAAGAATCAGCTCTTTCATATTAAAAGGTTTTGTAATGTAGTCATCGCCACCTCGTACAAATCCCTCTTCAATATGCTCCTCTTTGTCTTTTGCACTTAAGAAAATAACAGGGACATCTATACCATCTTCACGAAGTCTTGCTACAAATTCACTCCCCTCTACTCCAGGAAGGTTACGATCCATGATCATCAGATCGATCTCCTCCTCTTCAAGTATTTGCTCTACTGTCTTTGTGTTTAAAAAACCTATTGTTTCATACCCCTCTTTTTGAAGGTTATATTCTAAGAGTTCGAGTAAATCCTCTTCATCTTCAACGATAACAATATTTGCTGACATTCCTACTCCTCGATCCACGCATCTGTTTTGATTACACGCCCATCATCGAACACTTTGAGCTTGCAAGCTGAGAGACACTTACCATCGTCTAGTTCCATAATAGCAATTTGTAAAATCTTTTTACACTTCTTAGGAATATCGAAATGTCCTTTTAAACCTGTCAAAAACTGCTTTAAAGGTTGTTTCGGATCCATTCCAATAACATTATCACGACATCCCGTTAGACCCATATCAGTTAAATATGCCGTATTGTTTGCAATTTGTAAATCATCACTGCTCACATGCGTATGTGTCCCAATTATACCACTTACCTTTCCTTGAAGCAACATCATCATGGCGCGCTTTTCACTTGTAGCTTCTGCGTGAAAATCTACAAAGATGTTTTTTACGCCTGCATCATGCAACTCTTCAACTCTCTTTTGTGCACAGCGAAATGCATTGTCTACATACGGCATCCCGTAGTGCCCCATAATATTTAAAACTGCTAATTTTTCACCGCATACTTCATAGACTCTGCATCCAGTTCCTATAACATCTTCAGGATAGTTATCTGGACGAAGCAAGTTGTCTTCTTCAAGAAGAGGAAGGATATCTTTTTTATCCCAAGTATGATTTCCACCCGTCATAACATTGATCCCGTACGAAAACAACTCACCGTAATTTTTAGTTGTAAGTCCAAATCCGTGAGACGCGTTTTCATAGTTAGCGATCACGAAATCTACACCGTACTCCTCTTTAATCTGAGGTAGATGTTTTTGGATCATTTCACGTCCTGGACGTCCTATAATATCTCCGATAAATGCTATTTTCATAATCTATAATACCTTTGGTTTGTTGTTTCGTAAATAATAAAGTGTTGCTTTGATGATATCATCATCATCTTTCGAATCTGATTTAATCGTCTCTTTTGAATCATTCAGATACGTAAACGTAATGTTTTGTCCGTAGTTCATAATCGTTTTTATCTTTTTTTCCAAAGCTAAAAGCTTGATAACCATCATCTCTATAAACTGCTTTGTCACTACGTCAAGTTCACCGAACCTGTCAATGAGTTCCTCTTCGATCTCATACACCTCAACCGGTTCTTCACATTGGGAAAGACGTCTATACACATCTAAACGTAGTCGGTCTTCTTTAATAATCTCATCTGAAAGATATGCCGAAATAGTCAGCTTGATATCCACTTTAGATTTTTTGTCTTCAACAGTGTTACTGAGCTCTTTGATTGCATCTTCTAACATTCTAAGATACAGTGAATACCCAATGTTTTTGATGTGCCCGCTTTGTGCATCACCCACTAAGTTACCACCACCTCTGATCTCTAAATCGTGATGAGCAAGGACCGAACCGCTTCCTAAGAAGGAATTTGACTCTAACGCTAAGAGACGTTTTTTTGCTTCATCCGTCAAGTTCTCTTTGTTCTCCACAATGAAGTATGCAAATCCCTCTATAT